>JBBSHD010000008.1:0-17592 GCA_038253455.1 Terriglobales bacterium
AGAACGGAGCTTGAAGAATCCAGCGCAAAAGCGGAGCCAAACCGTGACCACATCGGGACTTGCCAAAAAATTCGGAATCAAACCTGGAATGAGAGTGTTACTTCAGGGCGCTCCCGCGGGCTTCGTTGAGCTGCTGGGGAACTTGCCCGACGGCGCTAAGCTTCTAGAGACATCCACCGCCGGGGTCAACTGCGTCATCGCGTTCGTCCGCTGCCAAGCTGACCTGCAAAAAGTTGCACAGGCCACCCTGGAGTCCGTCGCCGCGGATGGTTTGTTGTGGTTTGCCTACCCGAAGAAAACAAGTTCGATTAAAAGCGATATTTCTCGCGACACCGGATGGGAGCCGGTCTTCAATGCCGGATTTGATAGTGTTGCGCAAATATGCATCGACGACACCTGGACAGGATTTCGTTTCCGCGCAAAGCACCTCGTCAAAAGGCGCGCCAAATAGCCATCGTTCAGCAGGGCGTGCGGTTGAATGTCGCTGAAGAGATGCGGTTAAGAATTACGGCTTTAAAATCCTCGGCGCATTTTATTCGCATTGAAGCGTGGTCAGAGCCGAAACCGCGGAGAGAATGAAAGTGCCCGATGCAACATCGCCTACCAGGAACGCGACCGCCGTCTGACCTGGCTGAAAACCGATTTCATGCTGGACCCGCTGCGCTCCGACCCGCGCTTCGCCGCGCTGGTGCGTAAGGTGGGAGTGCCTGAGTAATGCGGGGTGGGCGGTTTGTCGTAATCAGGGACAAAGGGAATTTCAAGCCCAAGCCGCAAGCCCAACCCCTAATAAATGTCATCTCGACCGGAGACCCCGAGCTTTTGCGGGGCGCAGTGGAGAGACCTCGAGTTTGGTTTTGAACCAGGTAGGGCTCGAATTTGGAAACTGAGTCTTCGACAATTCGCCGGTCCTTCGTTTATAAAATCTTCGCTTTATGTTCGCCTCCGAGGAGTATGATGAACCAGCGATAAAATTCCTTTTTGGAGTCGAATATGGTGAAGAATTTTTCAAGTCGTGAAGAGCGAGCAAAGGTGAAATTCAGAGTAGAGTTTGAACGCGTCATAGAATTTGAACTGGAAGGTAGTAATGCGGCAGTTGAAAATAGCGTTAGAACCTTGGCTCACGCCCTTTCCCAGAAAAATGGGTTGGCAACGCAAAAACAGGCCCCACCTCTCTTGCAGACTGGGACTCTGCCAATAGCGATCAACGCAAAAGCAGAAGAAGAGATTTCAGTTGACGATTTCGATGGCGATTCGGAAGAAGTTTCGAATACCGATTCGGCGTCGGTAAGGGTGCGCACACCCCGCAAAACTCGAACCCCTGAAGTCGTCAACATGGAACTCACTTCAGGCGATAAACCGTTTAAGGAATACTGCGAAGGTAAAGACCTGAGCACAGACCGAAATAAGTACCTCGCGTGCGCAGCATGGGCCAAGGAACACCACAACCTTCCCACTATTACAGATGCACACATCTATACGATGTTCAGGTTTATGAAATGGCGGGCTCCAGGAGATATCGGGTCGCCGCTTCGGGCAATGAAGAAGGAAGGCTGGTTCAACACTCCGGAACAAGGGAAGTATGGGATTAATCACCTCGGCGAAAACCTAGTGAACGAGATGGGGGCGGCGGAGTAAGTATGTCGCTTAGCGACCTCATAGGCGGAATCAGCGATTTTCACGACTGGAACCATGTAGAGAAAATAATCCTCTTTGCATGGTTTCAACACACCCACGGTAAAGAGCGTTTTAATAGTACGGAAATTCGGCTTGCCTATGAAGAACTCCACTTGGATAAGCCGGCAAATATTGCTAACCAATTAGAAGCACTCGCGACGAAAAATCCCAAGCAATTACTCAAAGACGTTAAGGGGTATTCGCTAGTGGGAGGCTTAAGGACGGAACTGCAACGCAAACACGGATCGCGGCCCACGGCTTTGTATGTAAGCAAACTAATTCTGCGGAGCGGACCTTCTTAGACGAAACGCTTGCGTGTTTCGACGCTAATGCTTACCGCGCTTCTATCGTGATGTGCTGGAACTTGGCTTACGACCACGTCTGTGAGTTTGTTCTTTCGAACCATCTGAGTCCATTCAACCTCCAACTCCCGAAAAGCTTTCCGAAGGCGGATATTTTAAGAGTATTAAGGAAAGATGATTTTCAGGGACTGAAAGAATTTCAGGTGCTTCAAGTTTGCAAATCGGCAAATATATTGTCGAACAATCTCTACAAGGTGCTAAAGGAAAAGTTAGACCGCCGAAACATCGCTGCACACCCTTCCGCCAGCATTGTCATAGCCGCACCTACAGCGGAAGAATTCATAAAGGACTTGATCGAAAACGTAGTTCTAAAAATGAATTAGAGCCTATTTGTTTCCCGAGGCTTGAAATCCTAAGTGAATTTCTTTTCTTGCTGTGCCTTTCGATGGCACTCGTGATGAACTATCCGGCAGTTGTCCTCGGTGTAACCGAAATGCGCAACAGATCGGTCTAATTCCGATTCTTTAGTGAGGGGCTGGTCGCAAATCGCACACTTGTTATTCTGCCTTGCCGAGAGAGTGGCTTTCAAGACCTTGCGTTCCATCGGCTTCCCGCGCTCGTCATACTCGAGCTGTTTCATGACGTTGTCGGCGAGCATGATGAAGAAGCTTGGCATTGCCTCTTGCAAAATCAGTCAATTCTTTGCGAACCGTGTCCAGTAGCTTACGAACTTCAGTTAGCTGCTCGTCTGTAAGATTTGGGCTCGTTGGCATGTTTTCACTGCGCCTCACATTTGGTGAAGGGCGGCGTTATTGCCTCGCCCGATTTTCAAGCTCGTGCCGACTTTCCGGCTAACCTATCCTGCCGTAACCGGCACCAGGGTCATGGTGTCGTTTCCAAAGATGTCGATCACTTTGACGGCAATCACGTAGCGGCCTGGTTTCGGATAGGTATGGGGCGCGGTGGTCATCTCGAGATTGCGGTTCTGGCGGGTGCGGAAGCTTTGCCATTCGTTTTCAAAAATGTAGGAACCGGTCCAGCGGTCTTCGAAGTCTTCAACGGCCAATTGAAGGTCGCGTTGATAGGGTTCCTGACCTGGAAAATGGCCCTGCACCCCGCCTATGCCGGTTCCACGGGGTACCTGAATGATTTCTTTCCGGCTTTCATAATTAAAATCCACCGCCCAGTAGTCCACCCAGTCGGTCCAATGCTTGGTGAGGACTTCGCGCGTGACAATGCCCTGCTTGTCCTTGCTTATCTTGAGAAGCTTTCCCTGATCGCAAACCACTTCGCTCTTACCCGTTTTCATGTCGGCGGCGATTGCGTCCACCAGGCCTTGCGAGTAATAGACTGAAAAGTCGGTCAACTCCACGGAGACGTTGAGCCGGTTCCCGGGGTCGAAGCGCGGAGTGGCTTCCACGAATGCCACATCGTGAAAGCGCACCTGTCCTCGCTCAACCGCTCGCTTGTCGAACACCTCTGGTGGGATTGACTTGGGGGCGAGGTCAATGCCCTTTTGTTTGGCCTCGTCGAGAACCGCAGGGAAGAGGCCCATCTCGAATTCGAACGCCAGAACGTCAACACGCGATGCCCCGCGTTTGCGACATTCGGTAATGACTTCTTCCACGAACAGGCGTCCAACCGGAAGGTTGATGGGACCAACAACCACTAGCCTCCCGGCGTTCTTGCCGTGGAAAAATCCTTCATCCGGCAAGGGTTCGGCCTTGTAGGCTTTCAAGATGAGATCACGAAACTCTTGTTCCTTAGAGGCGAGCGCCTGTTCTTTCTTTTTGCCGGTTAGCCTTCCGGACACATTGAGATACGCTTGGCGTTCATAGCGGCCAAGATTCAAGACTTCGAAGGCACGAAATGGTTTTCCGTCCGCCTTTAGCTCCCGTTGAACTTGAATTAGGCGTTTACGGGTGGTGTGGATGCCAAACTTTCCGAGGTCCGTAGTAATCCATTTGCGTCCTAACTTCTCTGCCACAGCCGCCATCGTGCCACTGCCGCCAAAGAAATCTGCTACGAGGTCGCCGGGGTTGCTGCTCGCCTTAACTATGCGTTCAACAAGTGTTTCCGGCTTCTGCGTAGCGTAACGAGTGTCTTCCCTTGCTTGAGAATTAACAGGTGCGATGTCCACCCACACTGAGCCAACGGGAACGCCTTTACTCTCATCCAAAAACCGACGTAGTCGGGGACGACCTCCATCTTTTTTTGGCATTTCAAGTTTGCTCTCCGCGAACAACTTCTCCATCGTTGGCAATTCGTATCGCCATCCCATGGCCGGGGGCGAACATCCTCGCCACTCATACATCATATTTGGCCTAGGGTTAGGACTCGTAATGTTATCCAATTGGTAGGGGCGCCCGTCAGCGCTTTTCAAGGTGAACCGTGAGAGATAATCGTCACTGTAAGGCTCGTGTTGCGGATTCCAAATGTAGTTCTCGCTCTTGGTTCTCCACAAAATTGCGTCATGGGTAATTCCCCAGCGATGGCTATCGGCGTGAGCGGTTACGCGTTTCCAAGTGATCGTTGCGCTCGCGCCAGTTCCCCCAAAAACCTCTCTGATCACGGCTTCAATCGAGCTTGCTACATTTGGCCCCATGTGCACGTAGATGCTTCCTTCACTGTGCATAAGATCGCGCATAAGAATAAGGCGTTCGTAAATCATGGCGATGAAGGAATCGGCTCCACGCCCCCAAGTGTCGCGGTAGGCGATCTGTTCAAGCAGATTGGGTTCTTTGTGGAAGGTTTCGCCGCCGATCTCGATGTCCATGCTGAAGTCCGCGCCGACGTCGAAAGGCGGATCTATGTAGATCAACTTCAAACCACCCGCATCCTCGATCTGCCGGCGCAAGGCGCCAGCTTTAAGAGATGAGAGAATCAGTTTGTTGTCACCCCAAATAAGCTTATTGGTCCAACCTTTGAGTTGCCGCCCGCGTGGGTCAAACAAATCTTCCTGTTCAACCGTTGTCTCTCTCCGCGGCTCATCAACATGTTCCAAGGTCTGAAACGGAAGGACGGCGGTACACACCTCGCGCGTCTTGCCATTCCAGACCAGTTCTACTTCGCGTTTTTCGTCGAACAGGAGGAAGCGGTATTTCTCCGGCAAAGACTTACCTTGCTCGATAAGCTTGACCAGATCCCGCTTCTCGGCGTCGGAAAGTTCGTAACGTTCGTTATCGTGTGGTCGGGGCATAGTCAGTTTTGTATTCATTAAAGGACATCGCCAGCGCGGCGAATGTCTTAGGTGTATGTCTTGTGAAGCCCGCCTGATCTACGAACAGGAAGTCATAGCGCTGGCCATTATCCTCGGCTGCGGTAGCGTCAGCACACCACTGGCGGAGCCGGGCCATCTTGTTGGGCAGGTCAAGTTCCTCTCTCCCTTTGGTTTCGATAATCCATACCTTTCGGTCTTTGGTGCGTACCAGGAAATCGGGAGTATAGGTTGAAAGGTCCCCATCGGCCTTGACGTAATCGAGTCTGAAGCCCACCGCAAAATAGTTTTTGCTAAAGGCTTCAACCTCAGGGGCGTCACGCAGGAAAGCAGCGAATTCAAGCTCGAATCCGCCGCGGTTAGGCTCCCCAACGATCTTGGTAAAGATACAATTTTGCGCTGCGATGTATGGCCGGTGCTCGGTGCGAAACGGGCGGGTCTCGCGCAGGCGAATGCGGTCTTCGATGCGGGTGGTACCTGCCTCTCGGATGGTTAGTGCGTTAATCGCAGTCTTGAAGTTGTCGTAGAGGATTTTGGCAGCATCGGGCTCCGAGAGGTTTCGCAGGACGACCGGATCTTCGAGGTCCACGGGGGAAGGGGTGAACAGATGTTCGACGAGAAATGTCTTCACCCTGGCGTACAGGACGTCGTAGCCTCCAACCAGGCGAAGGTCTTTCATCAATTGGCGTGCGAAGAAGGCGACAACCGAGCGATAGTCCGCGGGCCCGGAAGTGTCGATGTGAATTGTGTGGTGTACTTCATTGTCGAGCATGGTCTTAAAAACTATTTCCCGCGTTTCCTCCGGAGTAAAGGGTTTGAGCAAAATGCGCTGGTTGGGGAAGCTTGCAGGCGAAAGCTCGTCGAGCGCCTTGAACTCTCTTTGAAAGCGGCGAGTGAGCCGGGGAAGGACGATATCAAGCTTGTCCAAGTCCTTATCCGGGCTTTCGGTATCCACCTCGACAATGAGCGAATCCTTTCGGACACTGCCGCTACCCATGGGAACGTGGTCGAAAGTCACACCTTCGGTCTGGATCGATTCGACAAATTCCATAAATGCGTGCGTACCCATTACCGAGACGGTCTCTGCGGTGTCGGTTCCGAAATACATGCGGCGCAAACCGCGTCCCAGGGTCTGTTCGGGAAGGATCCTGCTTTCTGACGAATAGACTCGCAGGCCGACGATGGTGGTTACATTGCGAACGTCCCAGCCTTCCTTGAGCATAAGAACCGAGACGATTGCCTTGTAGGGCGATTTCCAGGTATCGATTTCGTTGGATTGTTTTCGGAGCTTCTCCAGTTCTTCCTTGCTCTTCCCCGAAGCTGCTTCAGAAATCTCGCCGTTATTCTTGGTGTGAATAACGAGGACTGCATCCTGTAGTTCAGGGCAAATCTTCTGGAGGTGCTCGCCTACGTCGTCGCAATTGCGGGTGTCATCGACCATGACGAACAGCACAGCCTTCTTACCGAGCACATCGTGTTCGGCATAGCTCTTGCGCCATTCCTCGACGCCGAGCGCAAGATAGTCGGCATAACGCTCGTGAAACAGGGCACTGGTTTGTTCGCTGAGCTTGGCCCGGCTTGCCGCATCGGGTAATACCGGATGTTTGACGACATTTTGGTAAATGGCCTCTACCAGCGGATAGTCGGAAACCGTCTGCACAAAGATGGAACCATCGTCATGGCGTGGAGTGGCGGTCACATCAATCTGCAAGGTGAGGCGTCGGTCTTTTTGCAGCAGCTTGTGATGAATGTCCGCAATGGATTTAAACCATGCCATCTTTGGGTCATGGATGTGATGGGCCTCATCATTAAAGACTGCCAGTTCCTCAATCTCGCGAACGATCTCGCCCAAGTCGGTCTTGCTGTCGGTCGTCTTGCCTGTCGGCTTCGGCCCGAATGGAGCCAAAAAGTAGTCGCGTAAATCATCATCCTCCAACGACGGGTCGGCCACGCTGCCAAGGAAGACGCGGTGCACGTTCGTCAGGAATATGTTTCCGGTATCGCGGATGACTCGCACATCATCCTGGATATGAAGGGTAACCTGGAAATCGTCACGCCAGTTTCTGCCTTGATAACCGTTGGCGGGCAAAACCGGGTCGTTGAAGAAGATGTGCAAGCCGTCGAAGTCGGCACGCAACCGGTCGAGGACAATGATGTTGGGCGCGACCACGAGAAAGTTACGGGCCAAGACAGAGTCGGATTCGTAAAGTTTGTGAAAAAAACTCCACGCTATTAGCAGCGACAAGACCTTGGTCTTACCTGCGCCGGTGGCCATCTTGAGAACGTATCGAGGCCATTCTTCGTCGAACATTGCCGGAGAAACCGCCCCCGAAGCATCAAAGCGAAGCAGATCGAATTTGTCGCGGGCTTTGCGGACATCATGCAGCCAGATAACCGACTCGACGGCCTCTCGTTGCGCGTAGTAATAGCGGAATTCGGATAGCTTGCCATCGGCTGCTTCAACCAAATGCTCGGTGTCAAACCACCACCCGAGTAAAGCTTTCGAGGTAGGGGAGGCGCCACGATACCCAGCATTTCTCCAGGCCTGGACCTCTGTGCGAATTCGCGCTACAAGCGGTGGAAGGAGTTTTTCATAAGCGGTGCTGCGGAGGGTCTCGTCGGCAGGGAACCAGCGTTGTTCCGGGATGAGTGGTGAGTAAGGCGAGGTCGGAAAATCAGGGTGCAGGGACATGGGAACTTTAGCGCGGGAGGGCATTTGTTACTTGCGCCCGCCGATTGTACCAAGCTAATTGGGTTGAGAGCGGGCAAGATGGGTCAATCGGGAAAACAGATGGCCTAACCACTTGAAACTCAATCCGAAAACGAATCGCCAAGCAAACCGAGCAAACTCGAGGTCTCTCCACTCCGCCGCGCAAAATCCCGCGGACTCCGGTCGAGATGACAGTTGTTTTGGGAATTGCAGTGGGACTTGGGCTCTGGCATTTCGGGCTGATCGCGTTAGATCAAGCACAGATCAACAGCCAAGTTGCGGACCCGCACCAGATTCTACCCAGGGCCTTCCGGCGGGTAGAGCTTTTCGAACTCTGGCTCCCCTTTTAATATTGAGAGGTCGGGATCGCGGCGGGCCCAGTTGGCGTCTTGAAATCCGGCGTCCCAGGCTTTCTTGAGCACATCGAGGGCTTCCTGTTTGCGCTTCAGCAGGCAGAAAACGCAGGCTGCGTTGTAGAGAACCGTGGCCTCGTTGGAGCGAAGCGCGACTGCGAAGCTGGCCTCGCGGAGAGCATCTTCCGGGCGATCCATTTGTGCGTAACCAGCTGCCAGGAGGATTCGCGCGCGCGCATCTTCCGGCACTTTCTTGAGATGGTTCTCCAGCGCAGCCGCTTGCCGCTGGCGGGTATTGCGCAGCGCCTCTTCCTTCCCCAGCGCGGCCAAAGCGTTGGTGATCGGTATGTAGCAGTTGTAATCCTCGCCACTGGCCTCCAACGCCACATCCGCAACCGCGGCCAGCTCCTGGTAACGGCCGTCGGCGAATAGTGCGCGGCACAGTAAATAGTAGCCGCCCTCGCAATCAGGCTTGCGGTCAATGGCTTTGCGCAAGCACTGGATCGCGTCTTCGTAATTCTTGGCGGCGTATAGGATCCAGGCTTGCGCCACCAGCACCTCGGGCAATTGCGGTTGCAGGCTCACCGCCCGTTGCGACGCCGCCTCGGCGCGTTGCAGCCAGATCGGATCGCGTCCGTAGTTGTAATGCGTCTGGGCGCACACATTGGCGATGGCAGCATGGGCCAGCGCGAAATCAGGATCGAGCGACACCGCATTCTCCAGCATCTGCAGGGCAAACTCCAGGTCCTGCCTGGTCATGCGCCGCGCGTAGTTCTTGCCTCGCAGGTACAGGTCATAAGCCTGCAAATTCTCGGTTGGCTTGGCGGCCAGCGCGGCCTGCTCTTGCGGTGAAAGGGTGATGCGCAGCGCCTCGGCGATCTTGCGCGCAATCTCGTCCTGCACCTCGAACACGTCTTTCATCTCGCGATCGTACCGCTCCGACCACAGGGGGAAATCGGTGTGGGTGTCCACCAACTGGGCGTTAATGCGCAAGCGGTTTCCGGAGCGCCGCAGACTGCCCGCCAGCACGTAGGCCGCCTTGAGCTGCTGCCCGATCTGCGCCGGCGTCACCTGCTTGTCGCGATAGGCCAGCACCGTGGGGCGCGAAAAAATGCTTACGCCTTTGATTTTGGAGAGTTCGGTGATGATGTCTTCGGTGATGCCGTCGCGGAAGTACTCATCTTCTTTCACTCCGCTCAGGTTCTCGAAATAAAGCACGGCGATGGATTTCTCGCTTGCCCTGGTCTCCCCGCGCGTTTCGCCGGCTTCGGCGGTGCGTTTCCGGCCCGACTCAATATCCCGCTTCAGCCTGCTCAGGTCGGTCTTGACGTCGGTGGCGTTCTGGTAGCGGAGGTTGCGGTCTTTTTCCAGCGCCTTGTCGATAATCCTCCGGAAATCACCGGGCAGCAAAGCATTCGCCTGGGTCACCGGCGTAGGCTCCCGATTCAGGATGGCCTCATAAATCACCGCCGAAGTGTCGCCCTGGAACGGCAGAACTCCGGTCGCCATCTGGTACAACACAGTGCCCAGGGAAAAAAGGTCAGTGCGCGCGTCGACCAGTTGCCCGCGGGCCTGTTCCGGAGACATATAAGCCACGGTCCCCAGCGCGGTTCCGGGTGAAGTGAGGTCATTGGCATCGCCCTGCGTCTCCAGAGCCGAGTGCGCGCCGTTGCCGGCGCCGGTGCGCCTCAAGCCTTCCACTTTGGCCAGGCCAAAATCCAGGATCTTCACCTGCCCCCGGTTGGTTACAAAAATGTTGGCCGGCTTGATGTCACGGTGCACAATGCCTTTGGCGTGGGCGGACTCGAGGGCGTCGGCAATCTGGATGGCCACGGTCAGCAATTTTTCCATCTCCACCGAATGCAGGCCGATCATCTCGGTCAGGGTCTGGCCTTCCAGCAGCTCCATGACGATGAAGTGCTGCCGCTCGTATTGTTCGATGGCATGGACGGTGCAGATATTAGGATGGTTCAGCGCCGAAGCCGACCGCGCCTCGCGCTGGAAGCGTTCCAGGGACTGGGCGTCCTGCGCCATTTCCGGCGGCAGGAACTTGAGCGCCACGTTGCGGCCCAGACGGGAGTCCTCCGCCTCATAAACCACTCCCATACCGCCGCTGCCCAGTTTGCCGAGAACCTTGTAGTGCGAGATGGTTTGACCGATCATGTTTGCGGAAGTGCAATGGTAAGGATTTAGAGCCATCCGGTCAATATGACAGTGCTATAAACGCTTGCCGCGGGCTGGTCTGCCCGAAAGTCCGGTTCTGGAAAGTGTCCCGCGAGGCAGCGGGGCGATCATCTCTATGTCTTCGTCCCGGGTGCCTGCCAACCCGAAAGTAAATGTTCACGAGATGCCAAATGCATTAATTCGGAGAGGTCGCAAATATTCGAACCCGGCAGGTTCATTACTTACGAGGCTTGGCGTTCTGCTTCAGCTCGTCGAACCAATTGAAGACGAAAACCAATTCCGGACGGAGAGGGCTGGAATTGCCCTGGGCCTGCGCTGGCTCGATCATCAGGAAGCGGCCGTCGGGATATACGTCATAGCCGGTGTGAGCGCCCGCCTGCGGACTTTCGTATCGGTCGGGAAAGAGCGCGCGCGGTTGGCCGATCATAGGTGGGCTACCGGTTGTGAATGTTACCTGCTGCATCGATCCACCGCCGCGATAGAAGAGGCTGCGTCCGTCGCGCGACCACGCCGGCTGGTCGCCGCCAGCGGTGGTTACCTCCGCCTTCGAGCCGAGCCCAGGAAATGACTGGATGTAGATTTCGTCGCGGCCGGATTCGTCGGAGACGTAGGCAATCCACCGGCCATCGGGAGAGACACGCGAGTTGCGCTCGTTAAACGGCGTTTGCAGGATGGAAGTCAATTTGGGATTGTCGCCCAGCTCGAGGCGCCAGATGTCAGTGCCGGTTGCCGGATTCTGAATTTCAAGCAGGAGCGACTTGCCATCAGGCAGCCACTCCCGCACGTGGCAATGCTTGTCGAGTTTAAAGACCAGCCGCTCCTGGCCGCTGCCGTCAGCGGGGCGCATGAAAATACCGCGGATCAAGTCCGCACGCGAAGCCGACCACGCAATGGTGCGCCCATCCGGCGACCAAGCCGGGGTTTCATCCTCATCGGGATTGAACGAGATGCGCGAGAATGCGCCGCGGGCCGGGTCAACCACCCAAATATCATTCTGGTCGCCCTGTAAATGCACCGCGATACGACGGCCATCTGGGGAAACGCGTGGATCGGAATAGGCGCGCGTTTCCACCGGTAACAGACTTGCCTTGCCGGCGCTGTCAACGGAAACCAGTCGCGTGCTTGCGTCGGCGCCGCTCACCGGCGTCAAGTAGATCAAGGTGCCGGTATCCGACACCGCAAAATGAGTAATATCGGTGGCTTGCGACCAGTTCACCTTATCTACCACGGTCAAAGCGTCCCCAGTGATATGGCGTGACCGCACATCGAAGGGCGCAGCGAACACCGAGGAATTATTGGCGTAAACCAGATAACCGGCGGATACGTATTGCACCTGCCGCGCGCCCCGCAAAACCACGCTGCTGTCGTCGTGATCGAAGGAACGAACCACGGCTTCCCTGGCTTCGACATCACCGGGCCGGCCACGCACATAGACGAAGGATTTGCCGTCAGGGAAAAATCGCGGCTCTCTGTACACCATATTGGAACTGGGCGGGACAACCACAACGGACGCGGAGCCGTTCTGCGATATTGACGAAATTCCAGCGAAGCCGCGGCCTACAAGAATAGTTCCGTCGCGGCCCCAACTGGCGTTATCGCCCCCCACATCGCTCATAGTGACGGTGGACCCGCCCGCCAGAGGCGCCTTCTTGATGTAGTTTCCGGAAAAAAATCCGACCCACTGGCTATCCGGCGAAAAGAACGGGCTGGCCGCGCCGGCGCTATCGGGAATTTCGGTGGCCTTGATCGAGCTCATCGGGCGAAGATAAAGACGCTGGTTGGCGACATAGGCTACTTTGGCGCCATCGGGCGAGATGGCCAGTAGAGAGCGCAAACCGATCGTGATGCCTTGCTTTTCCGGGAAGGCCTGTATCACCCGTGCTACCACGGCGGGTGTGGCTCGGGGATGTAAGAACCAGGCGAGCGCCGCCCCGGCGGCGAGGGCGGATATCGCCACCACGCCAACCAGCGCCTTGGGTATGGCGCTGCGCGGTGGTATGGGCGCCGCGGGAGCGGCTGGTTCTCCAGATGGCCCATCCAGCTCGAGGCGAGCGTCGCCGATGTCGCGCAGGCGCTTGCGTGGGTCCTTCTGCAGGCAACGGCGGAGCAGGTGATGAATGTGCGGAGGCACGGTGGCCGGCAGCAAGTTCCAGTCAGGCTCACGCGTAATGACGGCCGCCATCGAGTCGGAAGCGGTTTCGCCGGCGTAAGGCTGCTCACCGGAAAGCATTTCGAACATGAGCACACCGAAAGCCCAGATGTCGGCGCGGCGATCCACAGGCTTGCCGCGAGCCTGCTCGGGGGACATGTATGCCGCGGTGCCGAGCAGCACGCCGGCCCGAGTCGCGTTCATGCTGAAGGTCGGCGAATCGGCCGGGCCGAAGGACGAGGCATGGCGCGAGGCTTCGTTCTCCAGCGCCTTGGCAAGGCCGAAATCGAGCACCTTCACATCGCCTGAAGGAGTGAGCTTCACGTTCGCCGGTTTTAAGTCGCGGTGTACGATGCCGCGCTCGTGGGCGTATTCCAGCGCATCGGCCACCTGGCGGCCAATGGCCAGCGCTTCCTCGAGCGGCGCCGGCCCTTGCGCAATGTGCTCGGCGAGCGTCGGCCCTTCCACCAGTTCCATGACCAGGGCGCGCACCGCGCCGGATTCCTCAAAACCATGAAGAGTGGCGATGTGCGGGTGGTTCAGCGAAGCCAGCACCCTGGCTTCCCGCTCGAATCGCGCCATGCGTTCGGGATCGCCGGCATATTCAGCGGGCAGAACTTTAATGGCGACCGAGCGATTCAGGCGGGAGTCGGTCGCACAGTACACCTCTCCCATGCCACCGGCGCCGATGGCGGAAACAACTTCATAAGGTCCGAGCTTCGTCCCAGGCTGAATGGACATTAGTTTGGGATTCTACCCAGTCTTATGTCGGCTTGTATATTGCAGGAGCCGTGAAAGACAAATCATTCCGATTCACTTCTTCAAATCAGCCGCCCAGTTGAGAATGAAGCCGGTTGTGACCTAGCGAAGAGCCCCAAAACGGACACGCACATATATATATATATAAGGATTGCGATTTGACGAAATAGCTCGCCAAAGCGTTGTTTTTGACGTTCCGGTGCAAGCAGCGGACCTCAGAATCTGTGTCTTAACAACATGATTTGGTAAGTTGGCTTTTGCTTTTCAGGTGGAAGCAGAGGCCTTCAGGCCGCTGAAGATTCGCTCATATGGTTTGGGCTTTAAGCCCTTCCGCGATCCCAGGAAAAAACCAACGGATTCGGCGCACCGGCCCAGGCATTTGTGAGACGGAGCGACTGCAATGTATCTTTGAGTCCGCAATTGGGTACAGTCAGAATTTGGTGACTTGAGAATTGGGGCGGCGGCACGCCTGCCGGCCCCGGGGAGATTTCAGATGTCCAGTTCGAGATTGCAGGGCAAGACGGCGATCATCACCGGGGCTTCCGGAGGAATCGGAGAAGCTACCGCCAAATTATTTTTGCAGCAAGGAGCCAGTGTCATGCTGGTGGGCCGCTCCGCCGCCAAACTGCAGGCCACGCGCGATCGCCTGGCGGATGACAAGCGTATCGCGTGTTCCGTTGCGGATGCGGTGGACGAAGCTGCCACCGCCGCGGCAGTCGCCGCCACTGTCAAAGCGTTTGGCGGCGTGGATATCCTGCTGGCCAACGCCGGCAGCGAAGGCACGGTCAAACCCATCGAAGCCATCACCATGCAGGAGTTCGAGCAGCTCCTGCGGGTCAACGTTTTAGGGGTGTGGCTGGGAATGAAGCATTGTGTCGAACCCATGAAGCAGCGCGGCGGAGGCTCCATCATTGCCCTGGCGTCGATCGCGGGCGTGAATGGGTTCCCCGGCATGGCCCCTTATGTTGCCAGCAAGCACGCGGTCTGTGGCCTGGTAAAGTCTGCGGCTATGGAACTGGGTGGGTCGCGCATCCGGGTCAACGCTATTGCCCCCGGACCGATTGACAACCGCATGATCGAGTCGCTGGAGACCCAGATGTCGCCGGCAGACCCGCAGGCCGTTCGCGCCGCCTTCACCGAGAAGATTGCGATGACGCGCTACGGAACCAATGAAGAGGTCGCTAACCTTGCACTGTTCCTGGCCAGCGAGGAATCTTCATACTGCAACGGAGGCGTTTACCTGATCGACGGAGGATATTCCGCCACCTAGGCCAAAACTTCTGGCTCGCCAGGTTTTCGCGGGTTCGCCTGCCGCGTAACATCCTCGCGTAACATCAAAGAATGCGATCGGACGCGAATGCGCCTGTTCACGGTAGCCGGCAGTTGATTATTTGTCGCGGCTGCGGCCTGCAATTGCCGGATTGCGGTGATTCGCCCGACGCCGATTCCGATGCCTCGGGTGAATGTAGGCGCCTCTTTGGTGAATTGCAGGCTTACACCCTGGGTCGCGGCGACCCGGCGTTCATACATCAGCACGTAGTGGACGCCTACGCTGCACAACATACGAGCGGCACGTCGCCCAACCTTCGAACCGCCTTCGCGCTCGTTGGCCTTTACCTGGCTCTTGAAAAGGGAAGTACCGGCCGGAATGTACAACGTATGCATATGAAACTTGCCCGGATAAAAAGGGAATGGCCGCAATTCACACCCCCAGTAGAATCTGCCGACGTAACCGTACGAGACGTCATGCAGGCAGCGCCCGGTGCGAAACGCGATGAAATGATTATCAAGTGGGCGACGGCAGTCTGGGCTTCGTGGCGTCACGCGCACGATTGGGCGCGACAGACCTGTGATGACCTCTTACAGTGACGGGCAGACGGCTAGTGTCTGACGGATCCGCTTGGCAATCCAGACATCCCGCACAGAGCGGCCCACCACCCACCCGAACCTCGTTTCGGGGGGCCGCTGATGACCTCTTACAGTGACGGGCAGACGGCTAGTGTCTGACGGATCCGCTTGGCATGATCCAGACATCCCGCACAGAGCGGCCCACCACCCACCCGAACCTCGTTTCGGGGGCCGCTTTAAGTCCGGGAGGGGGCACCGAATGACCCTGTTATCTCCTTATTATATTGTTTGTGGTTGCATTAGCCCGTCTAGCTGGTAGACTAGCTCCCATATCAGGAACTTGCCAGGAATAACCAATACCTATTCCCTCCGAAGCCTTGCCGGAACACGCACTACAATTCGAGCTAACCAGAAAGGTGCCCATAATCATATGAAAGGTTTCAGCCTATCCAAAGCGTCGCTTCTGCTGTTGCTGCTGCTTCTGCCTCTCGGGTTATACGGTCAAACCAGGGTAATCAACCCTGAAGGCCACGATGTTTCCAAACCTCTGCACCAGATCGCTCCGATCGCTCCCCAGTGGGACAACATGAACGAGCACCCGGTGAAGCCGGTGCCGCACGGCTCTAAGGGTGGTAAAGACACAGCCCTGCAAACCCAGACTTCTCCCACCGCGGCCACCATCAGCGCCGTCACCAATTTTGACGGAGTGGGCGTGACCAGCGGCTACACCATCAGCGGTGAGCCGCCTGACACCAACGGTTCGGTGGGCACCACGCAGTACGTGCAGTGGGTTAACACCGCCTTCGCCGTGTATAGCAAGGCTACGGGCGCAAAGGTTTATCCCGCCAGCGGTTTTGCCGCGGGCAACACCATCTGGAGCGGCTTTAGCGCCGGTCGTTGCAACACCGATAATTCCGGCGACCCTATCGTGCTCTTCGACAAGCAGGCGAAGCGCTGGATATTCACCCAGTTCGCGGTTTCCAGTAGCCCCTACTACCAGTGCGTAGCGGTCTCACAGACTGAGGATGCCACCGGCTCATATAACCGCTATGCCTATAATTTCGGAACTAATTTCAATGACTATCCGAAAGTGGGCGTTTGGACCGATGGTTACTACTTCACCTTCAACCTGTTTGCCCGTGGCCGCCGGTTTGCCGGCGCTGACATGTGCGCGATGGATCGCACCACTGCTCTGGCGGGCGGCGCGGCCAAGATGTTGTGCCAGGCCACCAGCACCAGCTACGGCGGAATTCTGCCGGCGGATATTGACGGCGCATCCGGAGCAAGCGGAACCACCGCGCTTCCTCCCGCGGGCACCCCGGAATATTTGGCGAGCTTCGGCAGCAATTCCCTCAACGTCTGGCGGATGACACCCAACTACAGCGCCGGAACTTTGGCGGTCACCGGCCCCACCAGTATTCCAGTGGCGGCTTTCGCTGAAGCGTGTGGCGGCGGTACCTGCATTCCGCAGGCGGGGGTTAATCAGCAACTGGATTCACTGGCCGACCGCCTGATGTACCGGCTTTCCTACCGGAACTTCGGCACGTACGCCTCGTTGCTGGTCAACCATTCAGTCACCGCGGGCTCTGCAACCGGCGTGCGCTGGTATGAATTGCGCGACAGCGGTTCAGGCCCCAGCGTATATCAGCAGGGCACCTATGCTCCGACCAGCGCTTACCGCTGGATGGGATCAGTGGCGCAGGACAAGCTGGGCAACATCGCCGCCGGGTACAGTGTCTCCAGTTCGAGCATCAATCCGGCAATTTACTTCGCCTCGCGCGCGTCGACCGACCCGCTGGGCCTGCTTTCCAGCGAGACCAACCTGCAGGCCGGCACCGGTTCGCAAAACGGACACTCGCGCTGGGGCGATTACTCCAGTTTGAGCGTCGATCCGGTTGATGACTGCACCTTATGGTTCACCACTGAATACCTCTCCACCACCGGTGACTTCATCTGGAGCACACACATCAGCTACTTCAAACTCGGCTCCTGCACCTAGCTCGTCTTTGCTACGAAGCCCCGGCGAAAGCCGGGGCTTTTTTATTTGGTGCGCGGATCGCGCACGCCAATTGTTCCCGTGAAGAGGCAACCCCGCCTTTCTCGCTCTCGCATGACACGCGCAAGGCCACGTATCCTGGACAAACGCCTGCCGATTATTCGTAATCTCCAAGATCTCAACCGGCGACAAGAATCTTCTTTGCTGCTTTGGAAATCCGTACTCATTAGATAGCTACCCGTGATGCAAGCGATTGCAACTAGCACCCCTGCCCGATGGCGCGAAGGCCGCTGGTGGCGGTCGCTCTTGCCGATTCTCATCATTGCGATTTTCGTTGCTGTGGTGTTGCGGGCGGATGCGCGAATGTCACAGACCTTGGATGAGGGTTTCCACCTCGCAG
>JBBSHD010000009.1:0-17221 GCA_038253455.1 Terriglobales bacterium
ACTCTGCGCGCCTTGCCATCCAGGGTGACGGCGTGCACCGTCCGTTCCGCCGACTGCGTTCCCAACCCGGCGGCGGCAAACCAGAGCTGCCGTCCATCCTGCGACCATGCCAGGCCGTCCACCGCGCTGGCTTCAGCGGTGAGCCGCTTCGTGCCCCCGTTGGGCTCGGTGATGGCAACGTAACCACGATCATCTCCAAAGAGCGGATGTTCGAGGAATGCCACCATTTGTCCGTCAGGCGAGATGCGCGGGTGACTGATGTAGCCGCTGGTCTTGAAGAGCACGTTGCCGATGGGATATTCGAGAAGTTGCGGACCCGCCGGTTTGCGTACCACCGCGAACTGCTTGCCGTCGCGGCTGATATCAGCGTCCCACACTGCTTCCAGTATTTCACGGGGCGTGCCCCCGCTCGCCGATACCCGGGCCAGGGTCCCAACGTGAATCCAACTCGTGCCTGGGATTCGTCGTACGTTGATCAGCGCGGCCAGGTCTCCCGCGGTGGAGGCGCCGACTACCAACGCGTTCTTCAACTCGAGAGACCGGGCGTTGTGACCACCGACGCGCGTGGTGAAGACTTCATAGGGCCGGCCTTCCCATGCCGCGCTATAGATAACGTTCTGCCCGTCGGGCGTGAAACGCGCGCCCTTGATATAACCCCGCTGAAACGTAATACGGTCGAAGCGAGCAGGCTCCACCCGGATGCGAGTACCGGCAAGATAAGACGCGACCGCCGCCGCAATCACGGCGGCCACGGCAATGACGGGTCCCATCCGAGGGCGGGCGGCGGCGAGCGCCGGGTGGCTCGCCGTGGAGTGCAGGGTGCCGCTCAATGCCTCGAGCGCGAACCCCAGATCTTTAGCCGATTGAAAGCGCTGCTCCGGGGATTTCTCCAGGCATCGCCGCATGACCCGGCCGATGCCCGCGGCAATGGGCGTCTCAGTTTCGGAGAAATCCGGAGGATCTTCCTTCAGGATCGCGGTCATCGTTTCCGCCGCTGTGTCGTGCTTGAACGCCCGCCTTCCGCAGAGCATCTCGTACAGCACCGCTCCGAAGCTGAAGATGTCGCTGCGGTGATCCACCACCTCGCCCCGCACCTGTTCCGGCGACATGTAGCCGGCGGTCCCCAGTGCCAGTCCCGCTGTGGTCTCAATTCCGTCTGAGGATTCAAGAGATGCGCCATCACCAGGCCGTCGCGCCGCCTGCGGATTCTGTTTGGCCAGGCCGAAGTCGAGTATCTTTACCCGGCCGTCTTTGTTGACGAACAGGTTCTCGGGCTTCAGATCCCGATGCACGACTCCTTTCTCATGCGCAGCGGCAAGACCCTGCGCAATTTGCATCCCATACCCGACGGTTCGTCGCAGCGGCAGCGGGCCGTTGCCCAGTATTTCGCGCAGCGTCTGGCCATCCAGCAACTCGGTAACGATGTAGCGGATTCCGCGTGCTTCGCCGATGTCGTGGACAGAAAGGATGTTGGGATGGTTCAGCGCGGCTACAGATTTTGCTTCCTGCTCGAAGCGCAGCAGGCGCTCCGCGTCAGTGGCGACCGCTTCGGGCAGGACCTTGATAGCGATTACGCGCTCCAGGCGCGTGTCGGTGGCGCGGTAAACCTCGCCCATGCCTCCGGCGCCCAGCGGTGACATGATCTCGTAGGGGCCGAGGGAAGTGCCTGAGGTGAGGGCCATCTGCGTCGCCATTATAGCCCTTTGGAAAATTCTCCCGAGACCTGCAAGCGCGCTCGCCCGCGGCGCAGGCGACATGACTTCGCGGTGGCGAAAGGCGCGGTTGCCATTTCCCGCGGAGCCGGCGAGCAGCCCGAAGGCGGTGGGAGCGCAGCTCGGAATGATGACGCATTTGCCGGGCGCGTCTTCAACACCTATAATCCGGCGTATTCATGGCCATAACGCTGGGCACGAAACTTGGCCCCTACGAAATCATTTCGCCCCTGGGCGCCGGCGCCATGGGAGAAGTGTATCGAGCGCGCGATACTCGCCTCGATCGTACCGTCGCCATCAAGATCCTCCCGCCGCATTTTGCCGACGATGCCACGCGCCGTCAGCGCTTCGAACGCGAAGCCAAACTAATTTCCAGCCTCAATCATCCCCACATTTGCATCCTCCATGACGTTGGCCGTGAAGACGGCGTCGATTATCTAGTCATGGAATGTCTGGAAGGGGAATCGCTGGCCGAGCGTCTTGAAAAAGGCCGGCTGCCGGTGTCGCAGGCGCTTCACTTCGGGTCTCAGATCGCCAGCGCGCTCGACAAGGCGCACCGCAACGGCGTCACCCATCGTGATCTCAAGCCCGGCAATATCATGCTGACCAATTCCGGCGCCAAGTTGCTCGATTTTGGTCTGGCTAAGTCCGGCCCCCCGCTGGCCGGGGGAGTCACGCTTCCGGATGCGGCCCTGACCGCCCCGACCGTGACCATGCTGGGCTCGATTGTTGGGACTGTTCAATACATGGCGCCGGAACAGGTGGAAGGGAAAGAAGTGGATGCGCGCAGTGACATCTTCTCGTTTGGCGCCATCTTGTACGAAATGGTGACCGGAAGCAGAGCGTTCCAGGGCCAAAACCTGTTCAGCGTGGCGGCGGCGGTTGTGGAAAAAGAGCCGAAGCCGATCCGAACCCTGCAGCCGCTCACGCCGCGGGCATTGGACCGCACCATCCAGGTCTGTCTTGCGAAAGATCCCGATCAACGCTGGCAATCAGCCAGCGACCTCGGCAAAGAATTGCGTTGGATTGCGGAGAGCAGTTCCGCGGGGGAAATGCCGGTTGGCGGCGCGGCGCGGCGTATGTTGGGCGCGCGGACCGCGTGGCTTGCCGCGGCATTATTGACCGCCGTCGTGGTGGCCGCGCTGCTGCTCGCACTACGCGCGGGCCGCGTTCCCAAGCCGCTCGCCTTCCGCCAATTGAATCCTCGCGGCGAGGCCATCTTCCAGGCTGCGTTCGCCGGCGAAGAAGACACGGTCATCTACAGCGCCGCAGACTCAGGTAATACTCCGCAGATCTTCACCGTGCGCCCCGGCAATCCCGAGCCACAACCGCTCGGCCCGCGCGGCACCCACCTGCTCGCCGTCTCCTCCAAACGTGAACTCGCTGTCCTTATTGACGCCCATTACGTGTGGTTCCGGCTTTTCACCGGCACGCTGGCGCGTATGCCCCTGGACGGCGGCGCGCCGCGCGAGATACTGGAAGGAGTGCGCCAGGCTGACTGGTCCCCCGACGGGTCGCAACTCGCAATTATCCGCGAGGTGGGCGGCCGGGACCGTCTCGAATATCCAATTGGACACGTGCTCCGCGAGGTCAGCGGGTTCATGTCCGATGTGCGGTTCTCCCCCAACGGAGAACGCATCGCCTACTTCGAGCACCCGCGGAAGTGGGACGACCGTGGATCCGTCAACATCATCGACCTTTCAGGCAAGAACGCGGTATTGTCCGACGGCTACTGGAGCGCAAGGGGACTTGCCTGGTCGCCCAACGGCGGAGAGGTCTTTTTTTCCGCGAGCCAGGTGGGCGGAAGCTACCTGGTTTACGCCGTCACCCTGGGTGGAAAAAGGCGAATCGCCTACCAGTCACCCGGTGGGCTTACCATTCAGGACATCGGCCGCAAGGGGCGCTGGCTCGCCACCCGCGGGGACTTTCGTTACGCCAGCATGGTCCGTCTGTCGGGCGCCAATCAGGATCGAGACCTGTCGTGGCTCAGCACCTCGCATGTGCGCTCCCTCTCCCAGGATGGCACGACGCTACTGTTCGCCGAAACCGCACTCGGCAACAACTACGAAGTGTGCTTGCGGAAGACTGACGGCTCGCCCGTGCTGCGCCTCGGGGACGGATGGCCCGCCGACCTGTCAGCCGACGGCAAGTGGGTCCTCGCCGTCGTTCAGTCCCATCCACCCCAACTCGTCATCTATCCCACCGGAGCCGGTGAGACCCGGCAGCTTGAGCGGGGGCAAATTGAGAACTACGCCACTGCGCGATGGTTCCGCGACGGCAAGCGCCTGCTCATCAACGGCAATGAACCCGGAAAGGCTTCTCGCTTCTTTCTGCAAGAGATTGGCGGCGGGCCTCCGCGGCCGGTGATTCCTGAAGGCACCCGCGATGGGACGCTATCGTCGGACGAAAAGCTCGTTCTCGCGCGTGGGCCCGAAAGGAAGTATTTCGTGTACCCGATCGCAGGTGGAGATCCGCGGCCGGCGCCGGCCCTCACCGAAGCCGACGAAATCGTCCTGTGGAGCGCGGACGGCCTGTCGGTGCTGGCCTACCACCGCGGCGAGATTCCCTCTCGCCTCGAACGCGTTGACCTGGCGACCGGCGCCCGCAGTCTGTTCAGGGAGCTCGTCCCTTCAGATCGTACCGGGCTCCTCTCCCTGCGAGACATTTTCGTCACCAACGACCTGCGGTCATACGCCTACACCGCCTACTACCAAGTGTCGTACTTGTTCATGTCGGAAGCCAGTCAGTAATTTGCTCGCCGGCTATTCTGATTTTGTTTCACCATGAACCCAAGCTCTCGCTTAAGTAGATATTGGTAAATGAAGTCCCCCCACGGATCTGTCATTCTGTTGGCAGTGTCTAGCCAGCCACGGCTCCACCGTCAAGATGTAGGGAAGCAAAATGCCAAGGCCCGGGTCGCCGGGCCTTCGCGCAAACAAATTCACGTTTAGTTCCTGGCTACTGCTTGTCGTACATCCCAACCGTGGTGATCTTCTTTCCCTTGGCGTCCCAGGCGTGGCTGGTCACGGTGCGGGTCTTGCCGTTCGCCGAAACCACGATGTGCGCCGTGGTGATGACCTTACCATCCTTCTTCCCGGTCAAATTCAGCGTATGGCGGTTGATTCTCTTGTATGCGCGAGTATCCGAGGTCGGATCGCCGGTCAACGGGTAGTCTTTTCCGTCGAACTTTCCCGTCCACTCGCTATGAATGTCCTTGCCGTCGGGGGAGACGCCGTCTACGCTGACCTTGACGCTGTCCCCAGCCGCCTCATAGGTGACCGTGTGGTTCTTGGTCATGGCCGGATTCAATTTCGATTTTGCATCATTCAGCTTCCAGGTGCCCATATTCACGTCGGCGGAAAAACACAGGGTTGCACCCAGCAGAAACAAAGCCGCCACCAGCATCGATTTCATCTTCATAAGCCACTCCTCTTTCATGCCAGGCAGATAGGCTTCCCGCCGGCGTGCAACATCCTAGTGAAGCCCCCGCGAATTCACAATAAGAAAGTGTTCTCGAGAATATTTTCCCCGGCCGCTTGGGGATTGAGTTCGCCAGCCAGGGAGAGCTAAGCCTCCAAATGGCGGGGCCAGTCTCCGCGAAAATGTTCGCGGCTTTGTAAAATTGAGGAGTGACCGCTACTGCAGCGCCAAACCCGCGTGCGATGATCCTGCGCATCCAGATTGTAACCATAGTCTGGATGGCAATCGAGGTTATCCTGTCCGCGATTGCGGCAGTTCAAGCCCACAGCGCTGCGATGTTCGGCTTTGGCGGAGACAGCGCGATCGAACTTGCATCGGCAATGATCGTGTTGATGCGATTTCGCGAGAACCGTCACATCGATGAGGGCAGGGCAGCCAAAATTACAGCCTGGTTACTGTTTGCTCTGGCAGGATTCATTGTTGCCGATGCCCTCATTGGAATGTTTTTTCCCGGATTGACGCCTAAGCCAAGCTATTTAGGAATCGGGACACTTCTTGCCGCCGCCGCAATCATGCCCTGGCTGGCGGCTGAAAAAAGGCGGCTCTCGGCGGCCACCGGAAGTTCAGCTCTGCGCGCCGACGCCACCCAGAGCTCGATGTGCGCCTATCTGGCCTGGATCGCCCTGGCAGGCCTGCTGGTGAATGCGTTATTTCATATCCCCTGGGCAGATCCCCTGGCCGCGCTGGCGCTGGCGCCCATCGTGGTTCGTGAAGCCATGGAAGCCTGGCGCGGAAACGCTTGTGGATGCGACTGAGCCGGGGAGAGTAATCCGCCCCACCTTCCGAACTATTCATTTGCATGCCTCGTCCCTGGCCGTTAGACTTTGTATAGAGTGAAACCAGGGTGCAAACTCGTAGCTGCTTTCATGCTGTTGCTTCTTATCGGTGCACCGGTAATGGCTTGCATGGAGCCCGCAGCCCAACTTACGCCGGTTGAGAAAGCTTGCTGCAAAGCAATGGCGAAACAATGCGCTGGAATGCGCGCCCCCAGCTCTCATTCCTGCTGCCGCAAAACTGTTTCTGAACCCCAGCCATTCCGCGCTGAGGTTCGCGGGGCGCACGCTCCCTCGATCTCCGAGCGCGCGGTTATCGCCTCCCCCGTGTCTGGATTGGCGCACTTCGTCAGCACCGCTGAAGACCTCAACTGCGTTGACTCCGTTCATTCTCCGCCTGGGCCCCAGGCTTCCCGCTTTACCAATTTAAGAATTTAGACTTCGCATCTTTTCCTTGTGAAAAGCGGCGCGTTCCCGCGTCCGCCTGTTTCCCTACGTTCCCATGGAGGAAAGATGAAGGATGTCTCTGCTGATTTAAATCACCATTTTCCCTGGTTCAATTTCCGCATATTTTTACTATTGGCCGCCGCATCTGTGGCCGTGATTTTTCCCGGATCTTTCGCGCTGGCGCAGGGTTTGCATCAGGGCGTGGTGCAAAATTCCCTGTATCTTCAGCAATCTGGCGCCGGCGCGGCCCAGCCCACGCCGTTACTCGATCTGGTGAGCGAGGCTGAGGCCGGTAATCCGGACATCATGGCGGCCGTGCACGGATGGCGGGCGGGCACTCATGTGTCCAAACAGGTTTCGTCTCTCCCCGACCCGCAATTCATCCTGCAGCAGTTGAGCGTCGGCAGTCCGCGCCCCTTCGCCGGATTCACCAACAGCGATTTTGCCTACATCGGTATCGGCGCATCGCAGGACATACCTTATCCGGGCAAACTCCGACTTCGAGCGCAATCCGCCGACCTGGAGGCGGATTCGTTGCGGGAAAGCGCGGAGTTGGTGCGCCGGCAGATCATAGAGCAAGTCAAGGCCACCTACTTCCGCCTGGCATACCTCCAGCAGACCAGCGAGATTCTGCGGCGCAACCAGCAGTTGTTGCAGGAAACTGTGAAAGTCGCGGAATCTCACTATCGCGTCGGGCAAGGCAGCCAGCAAGACGTTCTCAAAGCGCAGTTGCAGAGCACCAAGATTCTGCGCGACCTTGCCATGCGCCATCTGGAAACCGGCCAGCTTGAGGCTAAGCTGAAACAATTGCTGGCTCGTCCCCAGGCGTCGCCGGACATCGTCACCGAAACCCTATCGTTCCAGCCCCTGCTCCTGGGCCCGGAGGAATTGCTGGCCCATGTGGGGCGCGACAATCCTGCGTTGAACGCTCAATCCCAAATGTTGAACAAGGAGAAGCTGCAACTGGAAATCGCCGCCAAGGATGCCAAGCCCGATTTCAACCTGCAATACATGTACCAGCGCACCGGCAGCCGGTTTCGCGATTACTACATGCTCACCTTCGGAATACGCATTCCGCGCCGCGCGCGGCAGCGGGAAGAGGTTGCGCAAGCCACCGAGCAAATTGAAAGATCCAGCCGCCAGTATGATTCGCAGCTCCAGCAGATGCAGGACGAAGCCAGGAGCCAGTATCTGCAGGCCCAGGCCGGCGCTGAACAACTGAAGATCTACAAAGAAGGCCTGGTTCCCCAGGCCGAGGCGGTGTTGCGGGCCGGCGCCGCCGCCTACGAATCCAACCAGCAGAATTTTGAAACCCTGCTGGGTTACTTTTCCGACGTGTTAACCCTGCAACTGGAACAGCAGAAACTGCTGGCCGATTACAACGTCGCCATCGCAGCCTTGGAAAGGCAGACAGGAGTGCCGGTGCAATGAATAACTATCGAAGAGGTTTTCAGATCGCGATTGCGTCGAATGTCCTGCTGGCCGCCGGGTTGTTGATGGTGTGGGCCCGGCATCGCACCGCCGCCGAAGAGAATAAACCAGGCGCTGCGGAGTCGAGCTGGCGCTCCACTGCGGCTCCCCAGGCAAAGGCCGAATCGCCGGCTTCGCCGGAGACGCCGGTCGTCCCCATTCAGCTGACCCCGCAGCGCATGCAAAGCATCGGCGTGAAATTGGGGACCGCGGAACTCAAAGATGTCTCCGACGAACTTCATTTAACCGGAACGGTGGAAATTGACGAGAAGAGGATTGCCGATGTTCATGTGCGCTTCCCCGGTTTTGTTAAAAGAGTCTTCGTAAATAGCACCTATCGTTATATTCGCAAGAACGATGCTCTGCTCACCATTTATAGCCCCGAAGTAGTTTCCACCGAGAAGGAATACCTGCTGGCGAGGCAGAATCGCGCGGCGCTCAGCGAAAGTTCAATCGAGGGAGTGGCTTCAGACGCTGCTTCACTGGTCAGCGCAGCCGAACAGCGGTTGCGGCAATGGGAAGTTCCACCCCAGGAAATTGCCCGGCTCATGCGCACCGGCCAGGTCAGCGCCGAGATCACTGTAAATTCTCCCGTCTCCGGCTATGTGACCGAAAGAAATGCCCTGGCCAGCATGTACGTGCAGCCCGAAACCAAACTCTATTCCATCTCGGATTTATCTACGGTTTGGGTTAACGCCCAGGTATTCCAAAACGATATTGGCAGGCTGCGGGCAGGAGCGCGCGCAACCGTGACCGTGGATGGCTATCCCGATAAATTGTTCAACGGGCGCATCGAACAAATTTTGCCTCAAGTCGATATGGCCACCCGAACCACGCGGGTGCGGGTGGCGATTTCAAATCCCGGCCGGAAACTTGTCCCCGGCATGTTCGTGAATGTTGTGCTGAAAAGCTCGATGGGCAGCAAGCTGATGATTCCCGCGTCGGCGGTATTTAATTCCGGGAAGCGGCAACTGGTTTTCATGGATCGCGGCAACGGCAACCTGGAGCCTCATGACGTGGAAGTGGGTACGCCTTCGGGCGAGGATGTGGTTGTATTAAGTGGATTAAAGCCCGGGGACAGGATTGTAACGTCGGCCAATTTTCTGATCGATTCAGAGGCCCAACTACAGGCTGCGGCCGGAGCATTTGCGCCGCCACCTCCCGGCGCCGGCTCTGCTGCCGTCATGAACCGGCCGGATACCAACCCAGCGGCCATCATCCAGTTCAGTTCCGACCCCGAGCCCCCGCGAAAATGGAAAAATATTTTTCGCGTCCAGCTCACAGCGCCCGGCGGCGCCAAAGTCACTGGCGCCGAGGTCAGCGCTACTTTCTATATGCCCGCGATGTCCGCCATGGGAATGGCTGCCATGCGAGTAGTTTCCACACTGAGCGACAAAGGCGGCGGAAATTATGAAGGCCAGGGAGATCTGGGTTCCGGGGGAAGCTGGCAAGTCACCATTGAGGCCCGGCAGAAGGGCCAGATCATCGCCCAAAAAAAACTGACCATCACTGCCACGGGGGGAATGTAAATGATCTCCCGAATCATTGAATGGTGCGCCGGGAACCGTTTCCTGGTGTTCACCGCAACCGTCGTGCTTTTATTTGCGGGAGTCTGGTCGTTGCAGCGGATTCCCCTCGATGCCCTGCCCGATATCTCCGACGTCCAGGTCATCGTGCACACTTCGTGGCCGGGCCGGCCACCCAATGTCCTGGAAGATCAGGTGACCTACCCGATTGTGACCAGCCTGCTCTCCGCCCCCAGGGTAAAAGCGGTTCGCGCCCAGACCATGTTCGGCGACTCATATGTGTACGTGGTATTTCAAGATGGGACCGACCTTTATTGGGCCCGGTCGCGCGTGCTCGAGTACCTGCAGCAGATCGGCGGCCGGCTGCCGGAAGGCGTCCACCCCGCAATCGGGCCGGATGCCACCGGGGCCGGTTGGGTTTTCGAGTACGTGTTTGTGGACCACAGCCACCTGCACAGCCTCGCGGACCTTCGCGGGCTTCAGGATTGGCATGTCCGCTACCAGTTGGAGACGGTGCCGGGGATCGCCGAAGTAGCGACCATCGGAGGGTTCGTCCGCCAGTACCAGGTCAAGCTCGACCCGGCCAAGCTGCTGGCCTACGGAATTCCGCTGGGGACGGTGATCGATCGTGTCCACGCCAGCACCAGCGAAGTGGGCGGACGCCTGCTCGAGCTCAATGGCGCGCAGTACATGGTTCGAGGTCTCGGATACCTCCGCTCGCTATCCGACTTGGAGAACGTTTCCATTCAAAGCAAAAATGGAACCGCTGTGCTCCTGCGCGATCTCGGATCTGTGGCGTTCGGTCCCGACGTCCGTGAAGGGGTCGCGGAGTGGCAGGGCGAGGGAGAGACCGTGGGCGGAATTGTGGTGATGCGCGACGGCGAGAATGCGCTCAACGTGATCAACGCCGTCAAACGAAGACTTGGGGAGATTGCGCCGTCGCTCCCCGCCGGGGTGGAGATTAAAACGGGCTATGACCGCGCGCCCCTGATCCAGGAATCCATCCACACGTTGCAGAGTGATTTGCTGCAGGAAGCAATCATCGTCAGCCTGGTGATTATCCTCTTTCTTTTTCACTTGCGGTCCGCGTTGATTCCCATTCTCACTCTCCCCATTGCCGTGCTCGCATCTTTTATACCGATGTATCTCCTTCACGTAAGCGCCAACATCATGTCGCTGGGAGGGCTGGCGCTGGCCATCGGTGTGCTGGTCGATGCCGCCATCGTGATGGTCGAGAACGGTTACCGGCAACTGTCAGAACGGCAGACTGCCGCGGATGGTACTCATCAAGCGGTCTCGGATGCCGAAAGAAAGCGCATTCTCATTGCCGCCGCCAGGCAGGTCGGTCCGGCGCTGTTTTTCTCCCTGTTGATTATCGTGGTCTCATTCCTGCCGGTGTTCCTGCTTGAAGCCCAGGAGGGCAGAATGTTTCGGCCGCTGGCCTGGACCAAGACCTTGGCCGTCGGCTTCTCCTCACTGCTGGCGATTACCCTGGTTCCCGTGCTCATGATCATCTTCATTCGGGGTAAGTTGCGCCCGGAATCAAAAAACCCGATTTCCCGAATTACCCAGGCGCTTTATCTGCCGGTTCTCCGGCTATGCCTTCGCTATCGCAAGACCACCCTGCTGATCAATCTGTTATTTCTGCTGCTCACCCTTCCCCTGGCGCTGGGGATAGGCAGCCAGTTCATGCCTCCCCTTTTCGAAGGGTCGGCTTTGTATATGCCCACCGCGTTGCCCGGTATCGGCATGACCCAGGCCACCCAGCTTCTCCAGGAGCAAGACCGGGTGCTGCGTTCCTTCCCGGAAGTGGAATCAGTCTTTGGCAGCATCGGCCGTTCCGACAGCGCCACGGATAATGCTCCGCTCGACATGTATGACACCTCGGTGATGCTGAAGCCTCGCGCCCAATGGCCGGCGGGGATGACCTATGAAAAACTCATCCGCGAAATGGATGAAAAACTCCAGATCCCCGGACTTTCCAACACTTGGACCATGCCGGTGGAGAACCGGCTGGATATGGCCCTCACCGGGATTAAGACCCCCCTGGGAATGAAAATCCAGGGGCCTGATGTGGATGGCATTCAGAAAATCGGGGCGCAAATCGAGCAATTGCTGGCCAGTGTTCCGCACTCGCGCTCCATATTCGCTGAACGCATTTCCCAGGGCTTTTACCTGAACATCGAAGTGAATCGCCTGGAGGCCGCTAAGTTCGGACTGACGGTGGCCGACGTGCAACGATCGATCACGTCGGGAATTGGCGGTGAAAATATTGCGGAAAACATCGAAGGCAGGGAACGGTATCCCATTAACGTGCGCTATGAGCGTGACTTTCGCGACAGCGTCCCTGAGCTGGGTAAGGTGCTGGTGGCCACTCCCTCGGGAACCCAGATACCCATCTCCCAGGTGGCGACCATTTCATTTTCCCGCGGGCCCGCCATGATTCGCGATGAAGATGGGGCGTTGACCGGCTATGTCTATATTGATCTCGACACTCACGATTACGGCAGCTTCGTCCGTGATGCCTCCAGCGTCCTGCGCCAGAAACTCGCGCTCCCCGCGGGCTTCAGCTATCAATGGTCGGGCGAATATGAATTTGAGCTCCGCGCTAAAGAACGGTTGAAGCTGATTCTGCCGGTGGTGTTCTTCGTCATTTTCATGCTGCTGTATATGGTCTTTCATTCGGCCGCCGAAGCCCTGATGTTGATCTTTCCCACTGTTTACGCCATGAGCGGCGGCCTCATATTGCAGTGGCTGCTGGGTTACAACTTCAGCGTTGCCGTATGGGTGGGTTACATCGCGCTGTTTGGCGTCGCCGTCGAAACCGGGGTGGTCATGGTGGTGTATCTGCATGAAGCGCTCGATGATCGCCTCGCCGCCGGCAGTCCACTGACCAACGCAGACGTAGAAGAGGCCGCCATCCACGGCGCGGTACAGCGCCTGCGTCCCAAGCTGATGACCGTCACCGCGGTCCTGGCCAGCCTCATTCCCATTCTGTGGGCCAGCGGCATCGGCTCCGATGTGATGAAACCCATGGCCGCGCCCATCGTGGGCGGGATGATCACCTCGACCATCCACGTCCTGATCCTGGTGCCGGTGTTCTTCGTCATGATGAAGCAGCGGGCCTTGCGCAGGGGAACTCTCCTGCCTAAGGATGCGCAGACCCAGTCTGAGTAGTGATGAAATTGAACAACCGACCTGGGAAAACAAAAAGTGCTCGAACATTCTTTTCCATTCCAGAGCGGCGGCAATGGGGAACATGGGCGTCAATTTGTTCAACAATCCGGTGGGTCAGGTCGTCGGATTGCCCTCCACCTCGATATGCATCATCAGCCCACCACCTCCATTTTGCTCAGTGTTGTTGTTCGTAGTGTGGTGAGAAATGTGGCAGTGGATCATCCATTTCCCAGCCTTGAGGGCCGTCCAGATCACGTCGTAACGCTGCCCCGGGCCTACATTGATGGTGTCGGCTTTGAAGCGATTTGCGGGCGCGAGCGTCTCCCCGTCGCGGGCCACCACCGTGAACGGTCCGCCGTGGATGTGCATGGGATGTATGAAGCCGCTGTTGGAGCCAATGAATCGAACCTTGAGAGTTTCACCAACCTTCATCTTGATCACGTCGGTCGAAGGGAAGGCGCGGCCGTTGATCGTGAAGTAGTTTGGCTGGCCACCATCCATGGGCATTGCCGGATAGGTCAAACCTTCTCGTATTAGCCATTCCTGTAACTGGATCGTGTACTCGTGATCAGCGGGAATCTCGTCCGCGGTGCTTGCCGGATCAATGATCAACGCACCATACAGCCCCAGCGCCTGCTGACGGTCCACGTGGTCGTGAGAGTGATACAGATAGGTGCCCGACTGCACGGCGGTGAATTCATAGCGATAGGTTTGTCCATTCTGGATGGGGGCTTGGGTGATATTCGCAGCACCGTCCATCACATTGGGCAGCACCAACCCGTGCCAGTGAACCGTCGTCGAATCCGGCAGGCGGTTAGTGACGTTGATTCGCACGCGATCACCTTGGCGAAAACGCAACGTCGGCCCCGGCACCTGTCCGTTGAACGCGTACGCGTTGACCGAAACCGTGGGAAGTATCTGCCACCGGATAACGGACGTCTCCAGGTCGAAGATTTTGACGCCGTTTTCGATACGCGGTGTCAGCGGTTGCGCCCCCTGCTTACTGAGGTCGTAGGAAGCGGTGATGTCGCGCGGATCCACGGCCGCCATGTCGAGCATGGCCGCGGCCGGGGTTTCCTCCGTCGCGATCATGCCCGGCGGCATAATTGCGCCACGGACATCGTGCGCGCTGAGCCGCAGATTGACGAAGGCAGCCGGCAACGTCATGCCCGCCATCAACATGAGCAAAGTAAATATGGTAACGGTGACCAGCTGTGCCCGGGTCACGCTGGCACGCATGGCGGGTCCGCCCGCCATGGGCATGCCCCCCATATCGTGATCTTTATTCGTACCGGCGCCGGACTTGGGCCCGGTTTGCGGTTTCGCGGCGCCGACCGCCTTTCTGGCGCCTGTGCCCGGCGACTTCGCCATATTCATGCCGGCATGGTCCATACCCGCCATCTTGTGGTCCGCGCTTGAGGAGGCGTCTCTGCCACGAGCTGCCTTACCGGCCTTCATGGCCCTCGGTTTGGGCTCGGTCCGCTCGGTCATCAAACCGTGTTTCAGGCCGTGCGCCACCATCCACACATTGACCGGGTAGGCGATCGCGAAACCGGCGGCGATTCCGAGCGACATCACCATCCAGAACAGAGGTTCACCTGGCCACATCGCCCGCATGTCGCGGCCCATCATCAGCAAAACCATGACCGGCGCCATACCTCCCATCATGCAATTCATTGAGATCAATTCGGGCAGGAAGCTGCGACGCACGTTTTCGATGTAAGTTCCGCCCATGGTCTTGCGCATGAACAGCGCCTGGAAGATCAGCAGACCGAACAGGAAGCCGGCGGTGTATTCGACGATCAAATCGAGCCACATGGGGAGACCCACCAACGCGACGGTCACGGCGGCCACGATGATGCCGGTGGCATCGCCCGCAACGCAGTGCACGGTCGAGCCTACCCCTTGTTTCCACAGCGGCTTGATGAACTCTTCGTGGTCACCAGGCGCGGGTTCCTTGTCGGCCATCACGTACAGCAAAAGGCCGACGGGGCCCATGTACAAGGTGACCAGGACGAAGCCCCACTTCATCACGGCGGGCTCGGGGTTTCCGCTGAACTGGTCCCAAGCCACATAGGCGGCAGAGAATACGGCCACGATCAGCCAAGCGTAAACGAAAATATCGATGGGTTGGATTAGCATAAGAGCATTCTTGTTGAGCGGCCACCGCCGCAGGTTCGCCGCGCCGAATCAGCGGTCGATTTGGACGAGTTCACGATCGCGAAAATGGAGTTGGCGTGTTGACGCCACTCGCGCTGTCATCGCCTGCAACAGCAATTTATTTAGCTGTGGCCGGCTTCAGTAAACGCATACTCCAATCAAGCAGAGTTATTTTCCATTGCGTGCCCCGTTTTTCGACGATGTACACAGTCCAAAGTTCAGCATCACTCTTCTCTCCGTTTTTGCGGGTCAACGACATGGCTGTTCTGGTGTACGCCCATCCCATCACCGGGCTAGCGGTGATTTTGACCACCTCCGTCTTGGAAGGAGGTGCGGGTTCCTTCATTTCGGGAATCAAGTGGTTGTCCCTGAAATCCAGCCACCCATCATTGCGATGCCCGTTTTCGAGCACGACAATATCCTTCGCGACCAGTGGTTCGATTGCGTTGACATCCCGATGTTGGAGGGCTTGCTGAAAGTGCTCCACGACCGAGCGAATCTCCGCCTCAGACTTTTCCTGGGCAATTGAACACGGTGCTGCAATGACTATCAGAAACAAAACCAGGGTTAGCTTATTCATCAGATCTCCTCTTCCATGTCGCAGCCGAACGATGTTAACCGCTAGTTACTGAACCTTGAACAGGCTATGGTAAACAACCAGATTAAAATTGTTCTTGGTTGACTGCACGGTAAGGTTCCAGTCACCCGCAGACGGTAGAATGACCACGCCTTGATATTTAGCGCCATCCCAGGTGAGGTCGACTCTTTTCCGCATCTCCGGCATATTCATGGAAGGCATTGCCGCCATGATGAAGTTCGCATCGACTTGGGCGTCTGAAACTACTTTACCGTCTGTACCTGTTACGACCACCGTAAGTTTTATTGGCGAGCCGGATTTTGGAACCGATGGGTCAGCCTTGAATTCGATCTCCCCGCCCGGAACCGTGGTTTCTGTGACCGCAGCCTGCTTCTCTGACTCAACCGTTTTTGTTGAGGGGCTGGAGCATCCCACGAAAAACAATAGTGCCCATATCAAAGCAGCGAATAACACTGTTTTAATCATCTCTCTACCCCTCGTTCTAATTTGGATGGGAGTGCCCATGTGCTATGACCTTTGCTGTCCCAAAACGCACGACATGCGCCGTCAGTTTTTGGTTGGATTCCTTGGCGTGAATGACTACGCGATCGCCTACCTTCAAGTCTGCAATGGTTGCAGGGCTGCCTGATTTCTCGAATGAGGTTTTGCCGGTGACGGCTACTTCTTTGGTTTCATGCTTCGCCGTCATCACCGAGATCGATGTTGAGGTGATTTTGGTCACGGTTCCCATGACATGCTCTTCGCCACCGTGGGCGAATGCCATGGTTGCCAGAAGCAGGATAGCGGATGCGATTGCCAGATTACGTTTCATTGTTTCTCCTTTTGATTTGGGCCATTTGCTTTTGCGGTTTGGTTAAAAAGTCTCGTTACGCCTTCAGGGCGGATCAGTGGTGCATATGTTTGGCCTTTGGTTGCGGTTGCGTGACATCGCCGCCTTTTAGGAAATCATCCTCTTGCTGCTCCTCTTGTTTTTCGTTGGGACCTTTTGGATTGAGCTGTTCCATTTCCTTTTCTTCTTGGGAGCTGAGCTGGGGCAGGCGGCGAATGAAATGAACAAGCTTCCAGCTGTCCTCGTCGGCGTCACTCATCTCTCCCCACGCCGGCATTCCAGTCAGCCGGATGCCATTCTTGATTGTGTAATAGAGTTCGCCGTCCGTCAGATCCTGGGTATAGGCAAGCCTCATGTCCGGGGCCTTGGGATAAAGATTTCTGCCGACCTCGGTATCGCCGCTGCCGTTGTTCGCATGACAGAAGGCACAGTGGTCGGCCCAATGCGCCATCGCTTCGTGCACGTTGTCGGGAGTGTTGGGTACTGGATTCTTCATGCTCTTAGCGCGCGAAGGCACGGCCAGCTCGCGCATGGTAGTTGCCGCAATCCTTTCAACCCCAGAGGGGTTGTCGCGGGCGCTGAAGCCGTGATGAACCGCGACCACGCCGATAACAATTGCCACCATTACAAAAAATGTGATCACCAGGCCCAGGTGCTTTACTTTTACATGCGTAATCATTGCTACCTCTCTTTCATCGTGGCCGAACCGGAAGGAATGTTGATGTCGCGAATGCTGCGGTCCATCTCGCCGGCTCTGGAGGGAGCTTCGTGAACTTCCATCTGGAATACGCCAGAAATGCGCTCCGCGGACCAGTTGCAATCGTGCCTCAAAACCGCGCGTTCAACGAGCTTGGCCTGGAACTGCGCTTCAACGTAACCCGATATATACGGCACTAGACTGGTTTCGTGAATGAATATCTCTGCAATGCGGAAACCTGGCTGAGGCAGCAGTCGTCGGTGACGTCTACAATCTCGAGGTCACCGCGTTGTGTAAATATAACTTCTGAGGAACCGCTCCAGAACCGGGGAGATATGAGTGTTGGGTTGCA
>JBBSHD010000010.1:0-17147 GCA_038253455.1 Terriglobales bacterium
CTAATCTCAATATCTACGACGCGAACTTTGCGCGCGAGCAAATCGCGATCTTTAATAAAGACCTCGCGCTGTCAAAACAGATGACCTACGAACAGTGGAAGGACCGGCCAATCATCGAAAAAAGTTGGGAACAGGCGGCTTCGATCTTTGGACGCGCCCTTTGACGTACTCCATGCCAGGGGACCACAGCATGCGCCGCGCCGGGGTGGTTGACTGGCGGGCGCAGGGAGCGGCTGCGCGATGAGCACCAACGTGTGGATTCTTCTGGCCATCGGCGCGGCGCTGGCGCTGGTGATCACCCTGATCATCCTGAATTTCGCCTCCATCGGCACGCACGTGCGCAACAAGCTGGAGCACCAGTATGGGGCGCATGATCCGCAGTTTCTGCGCACCATGGAAAACATGATGGGCCCCCCGATGGCCGAGGGTAACCAGGCGACACTGCTGTGCAACGGCGACGAGATTTTTCCCGCCATGCTCGAAGCCATACGCGGAGCCAGACATTCGGTCACCTTCGAAACCTTTATCTACTGGTCGGCGCCGATCGGAAAAGACTTTGCCGATTCCCTGGCGGAACGCGCGCGCGCCGGGGTGAAGGTGCACGTCCTGCTCGACTGGCTGGGCAGCAATAAGATCAACAAAAAATATGTCGCCACCATGGAGAACTCGGGGGTGGAAATTAAACGCTACCGGCCTCTGCGCTGGTACAACCTCAGCCGGCTCAACAAGCGCACGCACCGCAAGCTGCTGGTGGTTGACGGGCGAATCGGCTTTACCGGCGGCGTCGGAATCGCGGGCGAGTGGACGGGCAACGCCCAGGACCCGGAGCATTGGCGGGATTCGCATTTTCGAGTGGAGGGTCCGGTGGTGGCCCAGATCCAGGGCGCATTTGTTGACCACTGGACGCAAACCACCGGCCAGGTGCTTCACGGTCCGGATTATTTTCCGCCGCTCGAGCCGGTTGGCAAAGAAACTTCCCACATGTTCACCAGCTCTCCGCGCGGCGGCGGCGACAGCATGGAGCTGATGTACCTGGTCGCGATCACGGCCGCGAAGAAATCGGTGTGTCTTTCCGCCGCCTACTTCGTCCCCGACAAGCTGGCGCAGGCTACCCTGCAGGACGCGCGCGCGCGCGGAGTTACGGTGCAGGTCATCGCGCCCGGCAAACATACTGACCAGCAACTGGTGCGGCTGGCATCGCGGTCGCGCTGGGGCCACCTGCTGAAATCGGGGGTCGAGATTTTTGAGTACCAGCCCACGATGTATCACTGCAAAGTGCTGATCGTGGATGAGATCTTCGTATCCGTCGGCTCCACCAACTTCGATCCCAGGTCATTTGGGCTGAATGATGAAGCCAATCTGAACGTTCACAACGAGGATTTTGCTCGAAGGCAAGTTACCCAATTCCAGAAAGACCTGCAACTGTCGCGGAAGATCACCTACGAAGAATGGGAAAAGAGGTCACTGGGAGAGAAAATCTGCGAGCGCATCGCTTCCATGCTGGGACGCGCACTCTGATGCCGGGTCCCGTCGCCGAGGCTGCCGCAGGCGTTGCCGGCATCGCGGTCGCCGGTTCCGAGCATTTGATACCCTGACCTGATGTCGCGGTCACTCAAAGCGCACCTGCTGCTGGTGATGGTGACTTTCTTCTGGGGCGCCACGTTTGTGGTGGTCAAGAACGCCCTGGCGGATGTTTCTCCCCTCCTCTTCAATGCTTTGCGGATGACCCTCGCGGCCGTAATCCTGGGCGCGCTTTTCTTCAGAGGGTGGGGGGGCTACTCACGCGCGACGCTGCTGGCGGGAGCGCGAGTGGGAATATTCCTGTGGCTCGGCTACGAGTTTCAGACCACCGGGCTGCAATTGACTACGCCTTCCAAGTCTGCCTTTCTCACCGGGGTGAGCGTCGTTCTGGTGCCGGTTTTTCTGGCTCTGTTCTGGCGGCGCAAGATCAGCAACTGGACCACGGCGGGCGTGATCACGGCCTTCGCCGGGCTTTTCCTGTTGACCGTCCCCGGCGGGGCCGGAGGGCTGGGCAACTGGGCCAGCGTGAACCGGGGAGACGCGCTTACCATGGGTTGCGCGGTGGCCTTCGGGTTTCAGATCATTTTTATGGGGCGCGCCACGCGAGAACACGACTTCCGGCAGATCGCGTTTCTGCAAGCCGCCACCGCGGCGGTGGCCATGCTCCTGACGCTGCCCCTGGCGGGAAACAACTACATCACGTGGACCCCGCGGGCCTTGTGGGCGATCGGAATTACCGCGGTCTTGTGTACGGCGGCGGCATTCACGATCCAGGCGTGGGCGCAGCAATTTACCCCGGCCACCCATACTGCCCTGATTTTCGCGCTGGAACCGGTATTCGCCTGGATCACCTCGTACCTGGTGCTGGGGGAACACCTCGGGATGAGAGCGACCATCGGCGCATTGCTGATCCTGGCGGGGATACTGGTGGCCGAACTGAAGGCCGCGCCCGAGGCGCCGCCCGGAGCGGCGTCATTTTCACCTGCGTAAAGCGAGCGTAAAATTCCCAGGCAGCGAAAATGTTTCGAAACGAATTGAGATATAAGAGCGTCTAAAGAGAAGTTTCGGAAGTATCGCAAGAAAATCGGAAGTGATTAGTTACCCAACGAACATTAACACCGGATTGAATCCGGCGCCTTGCAGGAGGAATTGGAATTATGGGTACGCGCGTAAGCGTAGTGGCGGACCGCTTTAAAGGACGGCGAGTGGCATCGACCTTGCTGGTCCTGGTCACGCTGACATTGGGAATACTTTTAGGGACGGTCATTTCGCATCACGGGGTCAAGGGCAAGGAAATTCAATCCAGTGATGCCACGCCGCTGCAACTGCCGGCAGCGCAGGCATCCACTTCCGCCTTTGGAAAGATCGCCAGGGAAATCGAACCAACGGTCGTCAACATCAATACCGAATCAATCATCAAGCCGGTGCGAAACCCTCACCGCCGGGGAGCAATCCCCGGAGGCGGAAACGGGCAAGACCAGTTTCAGGATTTCTTCGATAAGTTTTTTGGCGGGCAGGATGGCGGCGCCGCCGGCGGCGATGGCCTGGGAGGCTCCCCGGACAACCGTGAACGCTCACTGGGTTCCGGCGTTATTGTCGATCCCAAAGGTTATATCGTCACCAATGCCCACGTCGTGGAACACGCCGACCGGATTCGAGTTCAACTGGCGGACGAGCCGCCTAACGTGCTGCACAGCGCCACCGTGATCGGCACCGATCTGGAGACCGACCTGGCGGTCATCAAAATTGATGTAGGCCACGCACTGCCGGCAGCCAAGCTGGGAAATTCAGATTCCATGCAGGTAGGGGACTGGGTCCTGGCGGTAGGCAGTCCATTTGGACTTGACCAGACGGTTACGGCGGGCATCGTCTCATCCAAGGGACGCAGCATCGACAATCGCAGGCAATTTCAATCGTTCATTCAAACCGATGCGGCCATTAACCCGGGGAACTCGGGCGGACCGCTGGTGGATATGAACGGCGACGTGATCGGGATTAACACCGCGATCGTGACTCAATCCGCGGGGTACCAGGGCGTGGGATTTGCGCTGCCGTCGAAAACGGTGGCCGAAGTTTACAACCAGCTCATCGGAAACTCTCACCGCGTCGCTCGCGGCTCGATTGGCGTGGAGTTCAACGCTCTGACCCTGCCCGCATTGGCCCGCGTTTACGGAGTCAAAGGCGGAGGTGTAACCGTAGCCAACGTGACCCCGGGCGGCCCCGCTGACAAGGCCGGCTTGCGCACGGGCGACACCATCGTTTCCATCGAAGGCAAGCCCATCAAGACCGGCGACGAGCTGGTGACCGACATCTCTCACCGCAAGCCGGGCTCAAGGGTAAACGTCGGCTATGTGCGCAACGCCAAATCCGCTGACACCAGCGTTACCGTGGCCGACCGGGCGGAATTGTTCAAGAACCGCTTGGGAAATGAAGAAGCCGCGCCCGACGAGGAAAAGCCGGTGGACAGCAAACTGGGAATCACGGTGCGCAATATTACGCCGGAAATCGCCCAGCGGATGGAATTGCCGGACCGCAAGGGTGTCATCGTGCAGGACGTGAAGCCAGGATCCTTTGCCGAAGACACAGGCGTGAGCCGGGGCGACATCATTCTCGAAATCAACCGCCAGCCGATTACCAGTGAGGATGATTTCCGCCGCATTCAATCACAACTCAAGAGCGGCCAGGACGTAGCTTTCCTGGTGCGCCAGCGCGGCCGGCAGGGCACCATCTTCCTGGCCGACACCCTTCCGTAACCAGTTTTATAACCTTCCAGCAGTGGCGCTGGAGCGTCCTAACATGGCAAGATAAACATGGGACGCTCCAGCGCGCCACGCTCGCTGCGCTCCCTAACCCCCGCAGAGAGGTGTTATTTGAGATTTCCAAATCTTCTGCAAAACGCCGCAACCAGGAGTTTCTGGGTGGCATTTCTGATGGTCTCCATCTGCGTTCCAGGCTTTGCATCTCGCCGCCATAAATCTTCATCATCTTCATCCAGCCACAGTCACGCAAGAGCAGCGAAATCCAGCGCCGGCCACGGCCGCGCGCACAGTTCCCGTGGCACAGCCAGCACCCGGACCGCGCGCGCCTCAAGCCGGTCGAGCAGGCGCCACGGGCGATCGGCCACCCGGGTTTCTTCAAGATCAGGACGCCATGGCCGGAGAGAAACGCGGGTCGCTCAAGCGGCGCCGCGCCGTTTCCACGGCCAACAGGCAATTCGTGAGGACCGCACCGCCGAAATTCAAACCGCATTAATCAGGGAGCATTACATGCAGGGCGAACCCAGCGGCCTGTGGGATGAGGCCACCAGGGAAGCCATGCGCCGCTACCAAAGCGATAACGGCTGGCAAACCAAAATCATGCCAGATTCGCGCGCGCTGATCAAGATGGGCCTGGGCCCGAACCACGAAGGCGATCTCAATACCGGCGGTCCGTTAAGTCAGGGTGCGGCGCGGCCGCAGGTATCCGCCAGCCAGCGAGCGCCCGCGGATTCGCCGCAGAAGTAAGCTTCAATTGAAATCCGGAAGCGACCGCAATCATCGCATTCACAAAGCAAGCATTTGAGAAGTGTGTCTGACTCGTTGGGTGGAAGCAGCGGCCTTAAGAGTCTGAGGTTCTTGTTCTTCGGTGGAAGCAGCGGACTCAAGCGTCTGGGGTTGTGATCTTAAGTGGAAGCGGCATCGTTCTTAAGTGGATCAGCGGCCTTTGGTTGTCTATATCCTCCGCGACAGACGCCAGCGTTGTCTATGTCCTCCGGGAGAGAGCGTAGGCTTTATATGAATTGTCATTCCGAGCGCAAGCCGAGCAATCCTTTGTTTCCTAACCTTTGAATCTGCGGCTGGGCCGGCTGCGCAGTTTGCGTCAAGGAAACAAAAGGTTCCTCGGCTGCGAAGCTGTGAAAAAACCCTAAGAGACCAAAATTCAAAATCACTAACTCATTCACATTCAATAACTTGGAGTTGGCAGTTTTTTCGGTTTTGGGGTTTTTTCACAGCTTCTGCGTTCGGAATGACAATTCATGTCAGACGAGTACTTCTAGCCCAAAGGAAATATAACGCGTACTCCTGTCCCGAAGGACATACAGGCGTACTTCTGTCCCGAAGGACGGAAAACGCGCAATTCTGTCCAAAAAGCCATATAAGACGTGGGCTGATGTCTCTCGTCATGCAACTGCCCGGATCAGGAGATCACGGGGACTTCAGAGAGTTCCGGTCCGCCCAGGACCGAGCGCACCTTGGCCAGCAGGGCTTTGGTGGTAAACGGTTTCTGCAGGAACGCGGTATTTGCCGATATCACGCCGAGATGCACCACGGCGTCGTCTGTGTAGCCGGATACGAATAAGACTTTCATCGCCGGTCGTTGCAGATGCAGTTGTTCGGCCAGCTCGCGACCGCTGGTCTTGTCGAGCATGACGTCACTCAGCAGCAGATCAATCTTTCCGTTATGGGTTTGGGAGATGGTGGTGGCGACTTCTGTCGTTGCAGCTTCCAGCACCTGGTAGCCGCGGCCGGAGAGAACGTTGCACATCAGCGCCCTCACCCCGTCCTCATCTTCCACGAGGAGAACGGTTTCAACACCGCGGTCATCAGCCAGCGGGGCGGCCACGCGTTCAAGGGTCTCGGCCGGCTGCTCGACCTGGGGAAGGTAAACCTTGAAGGTGGTGCCGATTCCCGGCTCGCTGTAAACCCAGACGTATCCGCCGCTCTGCTTGATGATGCCATACACCATGGAAAGACCGAGGCCAGTGCCTTTGCCCTGCTCCTTGGTGGTAAAAAACGGCTCGAAAATTCGGTTCTGGGTTTCACGGTCCATCCCCGAGCCATCGTCGCTGACCGCCAGCACGACATAGGAGCCCGCCTTCATGCCCACGTATTCACGGGCCCAGACTTCGTCGATTTCCGCATTGGTGGTCTCAATGGTCAGGTTACCGATGCCGGTGATGGCGTCGCGGGCGTTGATGGCCAGGTTCATGATGACCTGTTCCACCTGGCCGGGATCGGCCTTCACCATCTTGATCAACGGATCCTGCACGAAATGCAATTTGACATGTTCACCCAGCAGTTTGCGCAGCAGAAGGTTCATGCCGGCGATCACCGAGTTGAGATTCAGTACGCGCGGCGTCAGTACCTGCTGGCGGCTGAACGCCAGGAGCTGCCGGGTCAGGTTGGCGGCACGTTCGGCCGCCTTGTTGATCTCGCCCACGTCACGCCGCATAGGATCGGAGCCGTCGATCTGGTCGTACATCATCTCGCTATAGCCCTGGATTACGGTCAGCAAATTGTTGAAGTCGTGGGCGACGCCCCCGGCCAGCCGTCCGACGGCCTCCATTTTTACCGCCTGGCGCAATTGATCTTCGAGGCCGCGCCTTTCGGTGACGTCCTCGGCGATCATTTCCAGGCTATCCAGGCTACCCGATTCGTGCTGCACCACGCGCCCGCTCAAGCGCACGGTAATGATGTTGCCGTCTTTACGCTTCCAGCGTGATTCGACGCTATCCATGCGGTCACCGTTCCGATGATCAGCGGTGAGCCGCCGCAGTTCCTCGGGATCGACATAGATATCGCGGGAGATGGTCTGGCTCAATAACTCTTCTTCTGAGTCATAACCAAGCATGGCGACCAGGGCGGGGTTCACGTCGTGGAATTTATCGTCGGTGCCGGAACGGTAGATGCCATAAACCGCGCTTTGCACCAGGGACCGGTAGCGGGCTTCAGATGCGCGCATGCGTTCCTCATTGTGCTTGCGGTGCACGGCGGCGGCCACATGCTGCGAGACAAAGGTAAGCAGCTCTTTTTCCCGCTCGCCATAATGCATTTCGGGGCCGTAAATCTGCAGGGCCAGCACCCCAAAAATCTCGTTTCCCACCTTGAGAGGCGCGCCCAGCCAATCCACGCTGGGGGCGCCGCTGAGCACGACTTCGCCGCGCTCCAGCAGGTCGTTGAACACTTCGGTAGTCGCCAGCAACGGCAAGCCGGTGCGCAGAACATATTCCGTAAGTCCCTTGCGCAAGGGACGGGCGGCGGGCGGCGATTGCGCTTCATCAACAAAATAAGGGAAGCTCATCAGGCCGGTGGGAGCATCGTAGATGGCGATATAGAAGTTGGGGGCGTACATCAGCTCGCCGATGATGCCGTGCACGGCGGGAAAAAGATATTCCAGCCGGTCATTGGCGCTGGCGTGATCGGCGATGCGATAGAGCGCGGATTGTAATTGTTCGACACGTTTGCGGCTGGTCACATCAAACGCGGTCCCCAGCACCGAACGTTTCCCTTCAAAATCAATCAGGCTGCCGCTGAAATCAAGCCATTTGGTCTCCCCGGTATTGGTGACCACCATAAATTCGTAGCGGGGAGGAACGGGCAGCCCGCTGAAACGCGCCTCAGAGCGGCGGCGCACCATGTCCCGCGAATCGGGATGAACGATTTCCATGGGATCCATGGTCTGCAACTGCTCGAGGGTGTAGCCAATGATCTGCTCGGTGGCGCGGTTGCAATACAAGAATTTTTGTCCGTCGAAGACATAAATGGCGGAGCTGGCGGTATCGGTGATGGCGCGGAATTTATCGTTGCTTTCGGCAAGCGCCTGCTGGGCGACCAGCCGGTCAGTGACATCGAGAACCAGTGACGCGACTCCGATCACATCTCCGGTGGCGTTCACCAGGGGGGTGTTGTACCACTCGCAGACGATGGTGCGGCCGTCGCGGGTGAGGTTTTCATTGTGGCTGCGTACCCCGCCGGAGGCCTGCAGCAACTTATCAAAGATTCCGTGAACATGAGTCTGCGCGCCGGGCGCCACAATTTCCGACGCATGTTTGCCGAGAATCTGGGCTTCGGTGAAACCAAATATCTTTTCGGCGGCCGGGTTCCACGCGGTGATGCGTTGCTCGCGGTCAAATTCAACCACTCCCAGCGGGGTTTGCAGGACGTGCAACGCCAGCTTTTGCTGGGAATCACCGAGCGCCAGCTCCAGCGCCTTGCGTTCGGTGATATCGACCACGCTGCCCTGGATGAAGCGATTGCCGTCTTCATCTTCGAGGATGTTGGCATTTTCCAGCAGCCACACTGGGCGGCCGTCGCGGCGCTGCAGGCAAATCTCCAGGTTGTTCACTTCGTTCTTCTCTGTAAGCGTGGAGACGAAGCTTCGCCGTTCGGTCTCGCCGGGATAAAACCGGCGGCAATCGAATCCCGCGAGCGCCGCGGCGGAAGGATAATCCAGCATCCGCGCAAACGCCTCGTTGCATTCGATCATGGTTCCTGCGACGGTGCTGCAATACAGCCCGGCGAGGCTGCGGTCGAACATTTCGCGATAGAGCGCGGCGGTGACCGGTCCCTGGCCGCGGCGCGGGGTGGGGCTGCCATCGGCCAGCAACGCCCAGGCTTTTTCCCCCTCGTATCGCACCGGGAAGCGCCGCAATTCCACGGGGACGGGGCCGCCATGGCTATCGAAGTGAATAAAACGCCGGGAGTTTTCAGCATCGGGCAAGCCCAGCCATTGCATGGTATCGGCGCGGATTTCGGGGGAAAGAAGATCCAGGATGGTCTTGCCCGAGAGCTGCTCCAGGGTGTAACCGTACAGAGCGGTCCATCCCCGACTTACCTGGAAGATCTTGAAGGTGTCGGCGGAACACACGATGAGGGCATCATCGAGGTGGGGCAGCAGGCGCTCGAGGATCAGGCTGGGATCAGCGGAAACAGAATCCAGCCAGGAAAGTCCTGCGGGAGGCGACGAGGCCGGGTCCGGTGGATGGTTTTTGCTGCGCGCCCCGTCCGGGTCCGGCTTCATGGAAATCTCCTGCGGCTAGACCTGAGTCAGGCCGGTGGCTTGGGGGAGACGCACAAATAATACCTCATTCACCGGGCCGGGAGGATAGTCCAGGGGATACGGGCGCGATACCCACGCCCCTAATTAAAAGTAGGACAACTTGCGTTCCATGCCCGCGGGTTCCTGCAGGTGCAGAAGACGACCGAGATTTTCGCGAGTGCCCTGGTAACGGGTGGCGAGTACCTGGCCATGGATGTGCGACCCGGGAAGCACCAAGCGGGTATAAAGGGAAACCTGCACAACGAAAGCATGCAGTTTTAATTCGATGGCGTGGTTGACCAGCTCGCGGGCGGCGGCGGCCACCTCCGGGTTGGAATCGCGTTGCGCTGCCTGGCCGGCGCGCACCAGCAGGGCGGCATTATGACTGGTGCGGCCCACATATTCGATGGCCGCCAGCACACGCTCGCGATGGATGGCGCGAAAATCGGCGGGCTTAAGATGATCACGCAGATAGGCTTCTTCCGCCGGATCCACCAGGTTGCGAAAGGCCTGAATGTCAACTGGTTGGGTATTGGAATATATGTCCTGGAGATCGGCCCAGACCGAAGAACGGTTTAACCGCAAACCGGCCAGCAGAAACACCAGGCTGAGAAGGGCGGCGAGGAATACCAGATGAGTAGCAGTAATCAATGGGACATACCTTTCAATGTTTGGTTCCACTGAGAAAGGTCCGAGGGGGCAGGAGAACGCAGAGGGACGTTGACGGGTTCAGGAACGCAAAGGAAGCTTAACCAGATCACGGAAGCCGCCAGGTAAGCAATCACGTTCACCAGGTTGACGAAAGTGTTGACGGTAGCTCCAAATTGCAGGGCCAGGGTCAATACCACCAGTTTTAGGGTGGCATAGGCGCCGAAGCCCAGGGCGATTCCAAAAACCGGCTTCTTCCAATCCATGCCGAGGTAAGAGGAAAAAAACAACACACATAAAAGCAGCCCGGCCTGCACGATCCTCGACGTGCGATCGAGCTGATGCATGAGTTCCTGCTCGGGGCCGGAGCCCCCACCGGGGAGCTTAAGAGCAACCACGACGCCCAGGATGAAGAGGAGGATGCCGGCCCAGAGAAAGAGTGAAATCTTCAAGGGTCGAACCGATTGGTACTCGTTCAAGATACAAGAAAAAACTTCGTACGCGCATGCCAGTCCCAGCAAAACGCTGAGGACCTCAACCTGTAAATAAGAAGTTGAAATAAAAGTTTCCGGGAACGATGACGCTCCTGCGATAAAACAGAAAGGCGAAGGGGAATTTCGCAACTTGAAGGAGAATATAGCTGAAGAAAATCGGGAACTTGATCTCGGCGCGGATCCACCACATTCTCAGCAGGACGCCGAGTTGCACCAGGCTGCTGGCGATCCATACGACGTAAATGGGAGTAATGTTCACGGGACTCCTGAATAAAGAATAACTTTATACCAGGAGTCCCGCCGGAAATTCGAGCTTGTGGAGTAATTTCTTTGGTAACCTGCTCCCAAAATGGGAATTGGTCTGGGCTAGCGTTTATCGAGGTTTGCGAAGCCCGGAACACATTTTTGCCCGGTGGGGCAGGGAATGGGATCGCCATCGGCATAGACTTTTGTGGCGGAACTGCCGATGAGGATTAGCATGGCAATAGCAAGACGCAAAGCAATTTTCATGTGAGATACCTTTCGGGCAACCCAGGCTGAGTGGCGAAAGGGCTGCCGCCAAGGAGTATCAGCGCATATGCGGGAACTGGGGCCTGGCCGGCTGGGGGGCGGCTAGTTCCGGAAAGCGAAACAGAAATGAGTTTGTATTCAGCGTTTGAGGATTTTGTGCATTACACATTCAGCGCCCTGCCGGAGCGGTGGCTCAAATTGAGGTATCTGGCAAAGCTGCGGCGTGACGACGGAAGCTATGAGCACTGGGGCATGAGCCGCCGCCATGGCGAGAAGCCAATGCAGCGGGCGCTGGCGCGCGCCCACCAGGGAACTTTTCTGGAAGTCCTGCGGACCCCGTTGCGGGAATTGTACGAAGATGCCAGCCGGTCCGCCGCCGACCAGAAATCCGGGGAGGTCGCTTACACCGATGACTTGCTGGCTGTGCAGGAGGGGATGCTGCCTAAGAATCCCGGAGGAGGATCAAAACGGCATTTTAATTCAGTGCTGAAGGCAGTTTGGATGCTGGCTCGTTCGGGGAAGGATTCCACTCACCCAAGCGCATAGCGATCCCGACCACCTGGCCGATGACTTCCGCATCCTGCGGGTGCTTCATGATCTGCAAAGAGCACGGGGAGAGCGGATGGGGCTGCAGAATGATTTTGTCGCCTTTGATGGTGCACCAGGAGCACAGGTGCCCGTTGCGGGTTTCAATAAAATAAATAGGACGCTCGTATTCGGAGCGCCACATGCGGGTCTCAACTTCGGTCTTGGTTTCGTCCACCTGCAAGAACGATCCGGGCAGCAAAATCGGGTACATGGTGAAATCTTCACTGCCCACGTAGCCGTAGGTATATTCGGTTTTAGCAAACTTTGAGAGGTAGGCAAAAGGCACCGGGCCCCACTCTTCGATGACCCGGCCCAGGTTGAGCGTGACCTTAGGGTTGAAGCTGGGGTCAACTCTCAGCGGGATATCGACCGTCGGCAGCCGGTTGAGAATCTCAATTTTGTGCGACCGCGGAGGGTGAGCTAATTCCAGGTCCGCGGCGGTGTCTTGAATGTTAATTCCGAACCAGCTGAGCACTTCGCGCAAATCCAGCCGGTAGATTACAGTCAGGGTATGCAGCCGGTAAATATTTGGGATCACTTCCTTGTTTTCAATATCGGAAAGGCGCCCGATAGAGATAGCAAAGTCGGCAATGCCATGGCGGGCGGCAATTTTAAGGCTTGCCACTTCCACATCCCTGATTTTTAATCCGAGACGTTCGCGGGCTGCGCGCAGATGCTGACCGGCTTTTAACATACAGAAACCCTCTCACGGCGCTCCGGTGCACGGCAACGGGATGACTTGTTCAGGCAATCAGCGAAAAGTCGCAATCGGGGAGTGTGACCCGGCAAGCCTGAGCTGATCGCATTGGTGTCTCGCCGGGCGAATTGTTTCGCAAACCGGAAAATAGCGTCATTTTCCGGATTAAATCTTTTTAACTTTCATAACCCAAAATGTTCTGTTTGCGAAACAAAAACCGAATATTAGCATAGCGACCCTATTTTGCGAGCATAATTCTCACCGCATTAGGAGAACTCAATGAAACTGGAATACTCCGCCTGCAAGCGGTTATGGCTGAAGGACCACCCCGAAGTGTATGAGTCGTGGCTGTGCGATTTGATCGCCCAGGATCCTTCCGTATTGGGACTGGGATCGGTGTCGGTTAAGCAAAAGGAGCGAATTCAGGCGGGTACAGGCCGCCTGGACCTTCTGCTGCAAAATGCGCAAAAGCGTTACGTGGTGGAAATCATGCTGGGCCGGGTGGATGAAAGTCATATCTTCCGGTGCATCGAGTACTGGGACCTGGAGCGCCGCCGCTCCCCCCGGTTCGACCACTTCGCGGTGCTGGTAGCGGAAGAGACGACCTCGCGCTTTTTCAACGTGCTTTCGCTATTAACTTGTTCGGTTCCCCTGATCGTGTTGCAGATGAGCGCCTTCCAGGTAGAAAACAAGATCACCCTGAGTTTCAACAAGGTGCTCGATGAAAATCTCGACAAGCGAAATGAAGAAGAGTTCCCGGATACCGGTGGGCGCCAGTACTGGGAGGAAAAGGCCATGCCGGGCAGCCTGCAACTGGTGGACGAATGTTACCAGTTGCTGCGGGAGATCGACCCTTCGGTCTCTTTGAGTTATCGCAAAAGCTACATCGGACTGATACAGCACCACCGGCCGCGCAACTTCGTGACCTTCCGCATGGTGGCGGGCGGGTTGATGGTGCAATTCAGGTTGCCCGGTCACAAGCGCGCGGAAAAGGGCAAGAAGCAGGAAGATTTTGCCAGGCTGCAAAGCGAATGGCGCGGCCAGTACCTGCGAGTACTTTTGCATGCCGGGGAAGTATTGTCATCGAAGGCGGATTTGCGGCGGATTTTGCTGGAAGCCTACGAAGAGGCGCAGTGCCCCGGCCAGAGTCTCAAACAAATGGGATTATGGGGAAGCCACAACGACCATCAGCAGGAGTGGGACCAAACGGTTTCCTTGACCGGCGCCAGCCCGGGCCGCCGGCAAGCTCCCAATTTGATCCGGAAGCCGTGGATCCATCGCCAGGAAACGTTTTATGGAACGTGGCATGATTCCGTGAGCCTTAGCCTGACCAGCTAGAGTGGCTGGCGGGGCTGCGCCTGGGTCATGCAGTGCAGGGCGCCAAATCCCCAGACCAGATCTCCACAATAGATTCCGGCGACCTCCCGGCCGGGAAATAATCCGGCCAGGATTTCGAGGGCCACGCGGTCTGACGGGTCGTTGAAGACCGGGACCAGGACCACTTTGTTGGCAATGTAGAAATTGGCGTAGCTCGCGGGCAGCACAAGACCGTCGAACACCACGGGCCGCGGCATGGGCAAGGTCACCACCCGCAGTTTCCTGGAATTCTCATCCTTCGCATTGCGCAGGCGGCGAAGGTTTTCGCGTAAGGCGTCAAAGTTAGCGGCGCCGCGCCGGGATTCCACGACTGTAATGACGGTGTCGCGGGATACGAAACGCGCCAGGTCATCCACGTGGCCATGGGTATCGTCCCCCTGGATGCCATTTCCCAGCCAGATGACATTGGTGACGCCCAGCCAAGTCCCAAAAATCAGTTCATAGTCGCCGCGTTTGAGACCGGGATTGCGTTGTTGGGTTGAACCGAGCAGGCACTCTTCGGTGGTCAGCAACGAGCCCGTGCCGTTGACATCGATGCTGCCGCCTTCGAGCACGACAGGGCGGCCCGGAGCATCGGGGGAGACCGGCCGCCAGGCCTCCATCTTGAGAAAGCGGGCGATGCGCGAGGGCAGGCGGTCGTCGTTGCGAAAATTGTCATACTTTGCCCAGGCGTTGAATTTCCAATCGAGCAAGCCGAGACGGCCCGTGGCGCCCAGCCGCGGGAGAGCATCGGTAGTGAGGAATATAGGGCCGGAATCGCGCGTCCACACCCGGTCGGTGGGCCATTGATGAAAGCGCACGGCCGAGAGAGTTACTCCCGCTCGCTCGAGCAGGCGCGCGGCACGATTTTCAGCCGCCTGGTTCTGCACCACGATTTCGACGCGCTCGCTGGCGGCGAGCCAGCGGACGATCTCCGCATAGACATGGGGAATGCAGGAAAATTTTCCCGGCCAGTCATTGCGGTTATGCGGCCAGGCGATCCAGGTGGCGGCATGGTTCTCCCATTCGGCGGGCATGCGATATCCGGCGGCGGCGGGCAAGAAGTCGCGCGGGAAAAATGGGGACTTGCGATTTTTCAGCGAAGAAGGCTTTTGCGGTGACAAGAAACGGGCTCACATTCCAGAAATTAAAATCAACTAATCGTTGAACCGTCGGGTGATTCCATCATAAAAATCGATTCGCCGGTCGCGCAGAAAGGGCCAGTTGCGGCGAACATCTTCGAGGTGTTTCAAGTTGATCTCGGCGGCCAGCACTTCTTCCTTGTCGTGAGATGCGTGGCTGAGAATCTCGCCAAAGGGCCCGCAAATGAAAGAGCCTCCCCAGAATTCAAGGCCGGGCCCGGCAGCGGCATTGCCGCGGATGTCGCCATGCTCGTGTCCCACGCGGTTGGCCGCGGCGACAAATACCCCGTTGGCAATGGCGTGCGACCGCTGGATGGTGAGCCAGGCATCGTGCTGGGCGGCGCCGTATTTTTCTTTTTCCGCCGGATGCCAGCCGATGGCAGTGGGATAGAACAGGATATTCGCCCCTTGCAGCGCAGTGAGGCGAGCCGCTTCGGGATACCACTGGTCCCAGCAAATCAGGGGACCAACGCGTCCGACTGGGGTGTCAATGGCGCCGAACCCAAGATCGCCCGGGGTAAAGTAAAATTTCTCGTGGTACAGAGGGTCGTCGGGTATATGCATTTTGCGATACGTGCCGATGATTTCTCCCAGCGGCGAGATCACGATGGCGGTGTTGTGATAGAGGCCGGGGGCGCGTTTTTCAAACAGGGAACCGATGACTGTGACTTTCTCCTGGCGGGCTACCTCGGAGAGCGCGATGGACGCAGGCCCGGGAATGGATTCGGCCAGGTCGAATAACGAAGCGTCTTCGCGCTGGCAAAAATACTGGGTGCAAAAGAGTTCGGGAAGGCACACGATTTGCGCGCCGTTGTGGGCGGCCTGCCGGATATGCGCGAGTGCGCGCTCAAGGTTGTCAGAGGGCTGCGGCGAGCAGGACATTTGCACCACTGCGGCGGTGAAGTGCTCCGGAGTTTCACTGGATGGTTTCATCTGGTGTAGTTTTCAAGGATAACAAAGTGTTCGCTTTCTCGAAGAGCCAGGTCTGACCTATGAAAAATAAACCGCTGGTGCTGGTTATTCTCGACGGGTGGGGTTATCGCCGTGAAACTCACGGCAACGCCATCGCCCTGGCGCGCAAGCCCACCTACGATCATTTGCTTTCTACTTATCCCAGCACTCTGATTCACACCAGCGGCCCCGCGGTAGGACTGCCTCCGGGACAAATGGGCAACAGCGAGGTGGGGCATCTCAACATGGGAGCGGGAAGGATCGTCCACATGGATGTGACCCGGTTGGATGCGGCCATCAGCGATAGCAGTTTTTTTGCCAATCCCGCCCTGGTGGCATCGATGCGCCATGCCACGGAGGCCGGCCGCAGCCTTCACCTCTGCGGGCTGCTGTCAGATGGCGGCGTTCATTCGCAGCAGAGGCATCTATACGCATTGCTGCGCATGGCGAAACAATCGGGTGTAGAGCGCACGTTTGTGCATTGTTTTATGGATGGGCGCGACACCCTGCCCACCAACGGAGCGGGCTACATCGAACAACTGCAGCAGCAGATCAAGGAAATCGGAGTGGGCGCGATCGCCAGCATTTCCGGACGCTTTTATGCCATGGACCGCGACCTGCGCTGGGAACGGCTACTCAAAACATTTGAAGTCATGGTGGAAGGGCGGGGAGAAGGCGGGACTTTTCAGGATGCAGCCGCGGGCATGCGCGCATTCTACAGCCAGGGAATCACCGACGAGTTTACGGCGCCGTTCGTATGCGTGGACGACGCGGGAAGAGCGGTGGCGACGGTAAAGCCAGAGGATTCCTGTATCTGCTTCAACTTTCGCGCCGACCGGGCGCGGCAGATCACGCGCACGCTGACGCGTAACAGCGGCTTGACTCCGCAACATGGGATGGAATTGCCGGCTGCGGCGGAACTCGAAGCCGCTATCCCCAGCTCGCGCGTGCCGGAGAAACTCAACTATGTTTGCATGACTCGCTATGACGGCAAGTTTACTTTGCCGTGCGTGCTGCCGCCGGAATCGCTCGACAATATTCTTGCCAACGTGATGGGTTCGGCAGGCTGGCGAAACCTGCGCGTCGCGGAAAGTGAAAAGTATGCGCACGTAACCTACTTCTTCAACGGCGGGGTGGAAAAACCATTTGGTGGAGAAGACCGTGTGCTGGTTCCTTCGGTGAAGGTGAAGACTTACGACCTGCAACCGCAAATGTCGGCGGCAGGGATTGCCGAAGCGGTGGGGCGCGCGCTGGATGACGCTACGTTTGATGTGATCGTGGTCAATTTCGCCAACGCCGACATGGTGGGGCATTCCGGACGTCTTGAACCTACCATCGCGGCCGTGGAAAGCGTGGATGCCGCGCTGGCCACGGTGTATGCCGCGTTGCGGCGCGCCGGGGGCTCGATGCTGGTGACCGCCGATCACGGCAACGCCGAGTTGA
>JBBSHD010000011.1:0-16488 GCA_038253455.1 Terriglobales bacterium
ACTTGCTCGACTTTGAATCATTTGAAGTGCATTGCGACGGAGAGAAACACCTCCTCTCCTCCACAAACGTATAATTCAGCCCACGTCGCATAGCACCCATGGCTGAGCCAGCTTCTCCTTCACTTTCGACCGCACCCGGTGACGCAGTCATCGAATTTCGCGGCATCTCTTACACCATTCCTCCGGACAAGGTTGTGCTCAACCAACTCAATTTGACGGTTCACCGCGGCGATACCATGGTGTTGCTCGGCCGCAGCGGGTCGGGCAAAACTACCGCGCTCAAGCTCATCAATCATTTACTTGCGCCCACCGGCGGCGAATTGCTGGTAGAGGGTAAGCCTACAACCCAATGGGACGTCATCGGCCTGCGCCGGCGCATCGGATACGTCATTCAGGAAGGCGGGCTCTTTCCCCACTACACCATCGCGGAAAATGTCGGCATCGTGCCCCGGTTGCTCGGCCAGAACCCAGAGCAGGTTCGCGCGCGCGTCGATGAGATGCTGCGCCTGGTGGATCTCGAGCCGGGGGATTTTCGCGAACGCTACCCGCACCAGTTATCCGGCGGACAGCGGCAGCGCGCCGGCGTGGCCCGGGCCCTGACCGGTGACCCGCCCATCCTGCTCATGGATGAGCCCTTCGGAGCGCTTGACCCCATGAGCCGCGCCGAGATTCAGCGGCAGTTCAAGGCGCTGCAACAACGGTTGGGGAAGACCATCGTGCTGGTCACCCACGACCTGCGCGAGGCCCTCTACCTGGGCAGCCAGATCGCATTGCTGGAGGCGGGCAGCCTGGTGGGCAGGTTCAGCAAAACGGAATTTCTCAATTCATCCGACGAGCGCGTGAAGAAATATATCTCCGCATTCGACACCGGCGATGACGTGATACCGCCTTCACCCGGCAACCAGCGCCCGTCCGCGGGAGCGCCGGCATAATGCTCGACTTCTTCCTCAAGAACCGGCACGAGATCGCCACCTTGACTCTGGAGCACCTGTGGCTGGTGTTCGTTTCCATGGCGCTGGCCATTGCCATTGGCGTGCCCCTGGGAATCATGTTGAGCCGCAGGCGGTGGCTCAGCAAGCCGGTGCTCGGCGCCACCAACATTATTCAGACCATCCCCAGCCTGGCCCTGTTCGGTTTTCTGCTGCCCGCGCCCTGGCTGGGCGAACGCGCCGAACGCCTGGCGATCACGGCGCTTACCCTGTACGCCCTTCTACCTATCGTGCGCAATACGTTCATCGGCATCAGGGGCGTGGACCCCGCGGTGGTCGAAGCCGCGCGCGGAATGGGCCTGACCGACCGCCAGTTGCTGCTGCAAGTGCAGCTTCCCCTCGCCGGGAGCGTCATTCTTTCGGGGATACGCGTGGCCACCGTCATCTGCGTCGGCGTTGCCACCATCGCCGCCGCGGTGGGCGCCGGCGGATTGGGAGAATTCATCTTTCGCGGCGTCGCCATGGTCAACAACTCGCTCATTCTCGCGGGCGCCATTCCCGCAGCGCTGATGGCGATCACCGCCGACTTCATCCTGGGATTGATCGAGAAAAGATTGCGTCCGGGCCGCACATGAAACCGCGCCGCTCGTCGTTCCATCTGCCGGCGCGAACCAGCCCGTGGCGGATGCGCATCGCGTGGCTGGCGCTGTGTTCCCTGTCCCTACTGCCCGTCACATCGTGCCGGCCATCACATTCCGATCGCATCGTCGTCGGGTGCAAGAACTTTACCGAGCAAGTGGTGCTGGGGGAGATTATTGCCCAGCACATTGAGAACCGCCTCCATATCCCTGTGGACCGCCGTTTTTACCTCACCGGCAGCTACATCGCTCACCAGTCACTGATCGCGGGGCGCATTGATATCTATCCTGAATACACCGGCACGGCGCTTCTGGCGATTCTCAAGAAACCGCAAAATCATGCATCTGCGCATGAGGTCCTGGCCACCGTGCGCGCCGAATACGCCGCGCGGTTCAAGGTCGCGGTGGAGCCTCCCCTGGGCTTCAACAATACGTTTGCCATGGTGGTGCGCGGGGACGATGCCCGCCGTGATGGGGTCGCCACCCTGACCCAATCCGCGCAGTTCGCAGCGAAATGGCGGGCGGGCGTGGGATACGAATTTCTGGAGCGCCCCGACGGTTTCAAAGGACTGGCCGCGGCCTACGGCTTGAAGTTTGCCGAGCCGCCGCGGGTGATGGATCTCGGGCTTCTCTACCGCGCCATTCGGGAGCGCCAGGTGGATATGATCGCAGCCAATTCAACCGACGGCCTCATCGCCGCGCTCAACCTGGTCGTGCTCGAAGATGATCGCCACTACTTCCCTCCCTACGAGGCCGTGCCGCTGGTACGCCAGGAAACTCTGGAGCGCTTCCCCGGGCTCGAAAAAACTTTGCAGGAGCTGGCGGGAAAAATCTCAGACCAGCAGATGCAGCGCCTGAACTATGCGGTGGATGGTGATCATCGCGACGTCAAAGATGTGGCGCGGGAGTTTTTGAAGACCATTGAGCCGCAACCCTGATCGCCCAACAAACTTTTATAGATCCCAGCGGATGGCGGCGGCCAACGCTGGACGCCGGGACTTGGACTAGGGAGCGGGCGCGTCATCGCGAGGAAATGAACTGAACACAATTTCGCGCGATTTTCCGTGGGATTGATTGTCATCTCCGGTGTTGTATTGGGTCAGGGTTCCGGTGATGCGAAGCGCGCCCTGCTCGCCCGGTTTCTTCTGGCTGTCGGCGGCGATCTTGCCTTTGAATTCAAACCAGATGCCATGAACCGGCTTGGTGGTAAAGCTCAGATCGTCGTCTTTCAACGCCGCCTTGCTGAAGAATTGATCGAGAAACAGGCCTTTGTCGCTGTCATCCTGGCCGTAGCGTGAAACGAAACCGGTCACCCGCGGCTCATGTCCCGCCTCGGTTTCCATCGTGACCTGCACGAACTCGCCTTCCTGCACGAAGCTGTACATGCCGGAGACATCTTTATCCTGAAAACCGCTCGCCGCAGCCTGGGCCACTGGTACTGCCATCGCCAGCAGGCCGACGGCCAGAGCTACCGCGCTCAGGAACGCGCGACGCACCGCGGCCGGCGATGAGTAAGAAAATCTTGCTGTTTTTACTTTCATATTTCACCCGCGGCTTGCTGCCGAGTATTGCAACCCAGTGCCGCACTCCCAGGTTCCCCTGCGGGCCGCACTTTTACTTGTTTATAATCACACACAATAACTATCTTGCGATTAGATGCCCCAGTCCCCGAAAACAGGCGAAAACTTTGGTCATCCCTCCCCCGGCGAGGTTAAGGTTCCGGAGTTCGTCGTCAAGTTGGAGCCGTGGGGCGCCACGTTTCTGCGCAACATCCGCGAAGCGATTGTCCCGCCGCCCAGGATTCAGTATCCATATTTTCCGGGAGCAGCGTGGCCCGACGTGCTGGTTTATTCTCCTCTGCCGTGGCGGTCGGTGGTGCAGTCGGTTTTTTTTCATGGTCTTTTCTTCCTGTTGTTTTTAGGCATATCGGTGAGGTGGTTTTTGGGCATGCAAAGCCTGCATCCTCAAGTTGCCAAAGATACTTCGATCACTTACTACAAGCTTTCCGAATACCTGCCTTCGCTGCAGGGCGGCAGCGCTCCCGCTAAAATCGCGCGCAAAGGCCAGCCCGCTTATGCCCGGCAGGCCATCATTTCGCTTCCACCCAATCCCGACAACACCAGCCAGACCATCGTGAACCCGGTAGCGCCGGCGATCATGCGGCAGAATGTGCCGCTGCCCAACATCGTGATCTGGTCGCCGGTACCCAACGCGGCGCCGGTGGCAGCGTCGGCGCGCACTGCGGCGCAGCTCAAATTGCCCAACCTCGACACTTCGTCTCTGACCGCGGTGCCGGTCACCAACCGGCAGCCTTCGCAGCTCGGTTTGGAAAAACTGGGCAGCACATCGGTGTTACAGCCGCCGCCGGAACTGGTCAAGCGCCGCGCGGGAGACCTCAACATCGGCCACATCAATACCGCGGTGGCGGCTCCGGCGTTACCCGTCCCCGAACAGCGGGCCACCGCCGGCGGAGCTTCGGGGCCGGATTCCGCGCCGCCCCCGGCGGGCGCATCCAGCCGCGGCTCAGCCGCGACTGCCGCAGGACAATTAATCGCGCTGGGCTTGAATCCGGTGAACCCCAACGGACCCATTGCAATTCCCCAGGGAAGCCGCAGCGGCACATTTGCGGCAACTCCGGCAGGCAAGCCGGGCGCTCCGGGGACGCCGGATCTCGCCGGCGGAGGCAACGGGCCCGGCGGTACAGGCCGCGGGTCAGGCGGCCCCGGTAACGGCGCAGGTGGTACCAACCCCGCCGGAATTTCAATAACGGGCGGGGGCCCTTCCACCGGGATCGTCGGCGCGGCCGCGCCATTACGCACCGCGCCCGCTGCGAGAAATCCCGTGGAGGAAGCCGCGCGGCGCAAGGCACTGATGGCCGCAGCCATGGCGCCGCCCAGGCTGGGAAGCGTCAATCCTGAAGATCGCGGCGCGCAGGCGCCGGCCTACAGCGCGAGCAGCGACGAAGGAAGTTATTCCGGAAAAAAATATTATTCGCTCACCTTGAACATGCCCAACCTGACGTCGATAGGGGGAAGCTGGATCATTCGCTTCGCCGAGTTGCGGGCCACCCGAGATCGCGGCGAGTTGACCGCGCCCGTCGCACTGGTGAAGGTAGACCCCGCCTATCCGCCCGACCTGATCGAGAATGAGGTGGAGGGCACGGTCGTGCTTTATGCCATCATCCGGCGCGACGGCACGGTCAGCGACGTGGCCGTGGTCGAAGGAATTCAGGAGCGGCTCGACGAGAATGCGAAGTCAGCGCTGTCAAGATGGCGCTTCCGTCCGGCCACCAGGAACGGCAATCCGGTGGACTTGGAAGCAATGATCACAATTCCCTTTCGCCCTCGCCATCACAAGGCGTTTTGATTTCCAACATTGTGGGTTGCAAACCTCTGCGTCCGCTAAGTTTGAATTAGAACGTTTTCGCCGCTCGCAGATTACTTTCATAGTTGGTGTGTCCGAAGCCTGCGTTTTATTTGTCTTCCGGAACGGAAGCCTGCGTTTTAGATGTCCTCCGGGACAGAGCGCACGTTATAAATAAATTGTCATTCCGAGCGCAGAAGCTGTGAAATAACCCTAAAAGACAAAAATTCCAACTAACTAACTTATTTCCATTCAACAACTTGGCGTTGTTCGTTTTTTCGGTCTTGGGGTTATTTCACAGCTTCGCAGCCGAGGAACCTTTTGTTTCCTCGACGCAACCCGCGCCACCGGTCCCGTCACCGAACTCAAAGAATCGCCGCTCAGGTTCTACGCGTAGCGTGCCGTTGACTCTAACCGCGGAAGGAAACGACGCCGTCACCAGGAGGACAGCACCAATCCCCACGGACTCGATTTAAGTAGAACCGACAGGTTCCCTGGTTTGCCAGGCAGAGTCAAAGGCACGTTGCGCGTAAAACCAATTCGAAGGCCCGGTGAATCCATGGATGCAGGCTGACACTCCTACCACCTTAAAGGAAACAAAAGGTTCCTCGGCTGCGCTCGGAAAGACAATTCCATAGGCGTTTTTGCCGCTTAATTTTTCTTATGCGACTTCTTGACCTTGATTATGTCCAGGTCAATTTCAAACGTAAAATTGGCGGTTGGCAGGACACCAACCGCAGGTACCACCGCTTCCCGCGAACTTTAAGATGTGATCGGCCAGCGTTAAGACGTAATCCGCGAACGTTAAGAAGTGATCGGCAGAGGCCGCATTTGGTTCAGCGTCAGCTCGTTCTGAATGTATTCATAGATCACGGGATTAGTGCAGACTTCGTAATATCGCATATCGGTCCATGCCTTGAGATCAAAATTCTGCGCGTCGATGTGGGCGACAATCCCCTCGCGGATGACCAGCTCATGAAATACCCCTGGTCCCACGGGCACCATTCCGCTGTACAGCCGCACCAGTTCGTTGTCCCAGATGGTGGGCAGCTCGATCTCGTGCAGCTTCAAAGAAATTTCCTGCTGCAGTTTCTGGAAGGCGGCGGCGCTGATATGGATCCCGCCAATGTTATAGCGCACCAGGAAATCCTCAGGCGCGCCTCCCGCCTCAAACTCGTCCAGAATTTGGAAGGTGTAAACGTTGAAAAGACCTTCCACGCCGGAGAGAAATCTGCGGGCGCCCTTGGTGCACGAGGCCAAGCGGTCGCTTTCGTTCAAGGCCTCGGAGATCATGATGCGGCTGTCGCCATCGAGCAGGTACATGGGGGATGAATCCTGGTAGGAAACTCCCAGGCCGACCTCCAGGGTGGGCAAGCCGGCGGCGGTGGAATTTTCGTTGTAACCTCCGACCACCGTGACCATCTCCTTGGCCAGCACGCAGGTGCGGCCCACTGCAAATTCCGGCTGGTGCTCGCGCTCCAGCAGCGCCAGGATCACGGCGTCGCCCTCGATGAACACTTTGGTGGCGCCGAATTTTGCCAGCAAGCCGTTCACCGGCTCGAAAAAATTGAGGCTGAAGAACGACGCCGGATTTAACCCGCGGTCATACAGCGTCCTGGTCAGGCGGGTGGAATCGCGAACATCGGCTTTGACCACGGCGTGATGGATGACCCGGGCTTCACCGGTCTTGTTCCCTTCGCCGATCTCGAACTCGTACAGCGTATGGTTGATGGTGGAAAGCTGCCGCAATTTCTCGTTGGAAATGACGTTCAGCATGTCCATGGCGGAAATGGCTGCGTTCATGCGCATGCGGTCGCGGTTGTAGCGAACGAAATCAGAGAAGAACCGGCCTGCCATGCGGGAACGCTCGTCTCCGCGGCAGTTCTCGATGCGTCGCAGTGCGGCCTGTAACGGCGCATCCGACTGCTTGGCTTCGCCCAGCATGATTTCCACGCGGCGCCGCTCGGAGCGCGAAATCAGCGCGTTCTTCAATTGCTGCGGGTTCAAGATCGGGTACTGCGCCAGCAGGGGAACGGCTTCGTACGACGCGATTATGTAATCCATCACGTTGGCGCGCTCCAGCGCTTCCACCAGCATTTCCAGCAGCACGGTCTGCGATTTTCCCTTGTTGGTCTCCGCATCCGGATTGCCTCCGCCGAAAAGTTCCTCCGCGTTGGCTGGGGAGCTGAGCAGCAGGTCGGGGGCCTCATCATCGTCGGGCGCGATCACTCCGATCGTCCGCAGGAAGTCTCTGCAGATGGCGAACAAGTTGGAAAAGCGGTCAGGATCGCGGTCGAAATTACCCAGCATGAGGTAATGCTCGGCGTTCACGTAATCGTCGCGGCCGTCCACCGTAAACAAAAGGCGGTTCAGGAAACTTTCATACATCTCGGCGGATGAATCGTCGAACAACGAGCGCCGCATTTTCGACAAAGTCTCCCGCTCCACCTCGAGCAGGGTGGTGTACAACTGTTCGCCAACTTTGCGCAGCAGCGGTTTTTTTCCCACTTGCAGCGAGGCGAAACGCTGCCGCATTTCCTCCGCGTTGCGCATCTCGCCGAATTTCGGATTGTCGATGGCCTTGATCCGCACCAGGCATCGCTCCACCACCTGGGCGAACTGGTTGCCCAGCTCCAGGCGCAGGAATTTGAGCACTGCCAGGCGCGACAGCACATCGATGCTGATGTTGTTTTCCAGCTTCGCCGCATTTAACGCGGTCACGTGAAGATCAGTCAGCAGCCGCTTGAAATCAGGCGGCGGGGGCTCAGGTTCAGGGCCTCCGCGGCGCCGGGGATTGTTTGCAGGTCCCGCGTTCTCCGGGGTGAAGATGCGTGAAATGGGTTTTGCCGGTGGGGGTTGCGATTGCTCTTTGGCCAGGTCCTCGACGCCGCCCAGCTTGGTGATCAGGCGGAAAATATACTGGCGCGTCCCCTCGGTAAATTTGGCGCTGAGGTGAACGTCGTGGCGAACGTTGTCCACGCCGGTCAAGAGCCCGGCCAGCGTGATCTTCGGAGAATACGAGGTCAGGTTCAGGTCCCTGGTGTATTCCTCCATTGGTCCGCGTTGGCGAAATGAAAACCGTGCCATGATCAGGTGCTGCTCCCGTTCGGTGCTGTTAGGACAGAAACACAGGCCACAGCATGCGCAAGATTAGTTTGAAACCCATTCTACCCATGAATCGGGCTGCCCAAAGTATCAAGGAATCCACTCAGGCAACTTCAACTCGATTGGATGCCTGGAGCGGCCTTCCAGATAGACGAAGTTTGGTGCTCACGGGTTGGCCGGCTCGCGGGATTTGCGCACCGCCTTGCCCAGTTCGGGCAGCTTGTTGAACATGGCCACACACCGCAGCCAGCGCCGGTTCTCGATTGCGGGATACCCGCTCACCATCTGGCCGGCCGCAACATCGTGGGGAATCCCGGTTTGCGCGGTAGCCACCACGCCGTCGCCGATATGGCAGTGTCCCGCAACCCCAACCTGGCCCGCCAGAATTACATCCTTACCCAAGGTGGTCGAACCCGCCAGACCCGCCTGGGCGCACAACATCGAATTTTCTCCGACCACCGAGCCGTGGCCCACCTGCACCAGGTTATCGATTTTGGCGCCGCGTTTGACCCGCGTTTCCCCAATGCTGGCGCGGTCAACGCAGGCGAGCGCCTGGACCTCGACGCGGTCTTCCAGCGCGACGATTCCTGACTGCACGATCTTCTGCCAGCCGCCTTCGTCATCTTTGCTGAAGCCGAAGCCATCCGCGCCAATTACCGCGCCATTTTGCAAAGTGACATCATCGCCGATCTGGCAATATTCCCGCACCACCGCATGCGAATGGGCAAAAAACCGGTGGCCAATTCGCGCCCCGCGATAGATCACCACGTGCGGCAATAACACGCATCCATCGCCGATTTCGACATCGGCGTCAATGATCACGCAGGGCCCGATCGAAGCCCCGCGCCCTAGTTTTGCCGAAGGGTCGATGACCGCCGTGGGATGCAATCCGGGAGAGTAAACCGGACGCTGGTAGAAAAGCTCAACTGACCGGGCAAATGCCAGCCGCGGGTTCGAGGTGCGCAATGTGGTAATTTGCGCCGGCGGAAAATCCTCTGCCACGATCACCGCGGTGGCGCGCGTGGTCGAGATCGCGCTCGCATATTTGGGATTCGCGATGAAAGTGATCTCGCCGGGGCCAGCCTGCTCAATGCCGGCCACTGCCGTGATGTCGACTTCACCATCAACGGGCTGAGACTGGCCTTCGCCCGCCACCAGCCGGGCATGCAAACGATGAGCTACTTCAGAAAGTTTCATTGGGAAACCTCGCCCACGGTCCGGTTTTGCAGCCGGTGGCTTACATGATGGATTTTTAAGCTGCTGGGTAAGACTAGAGGATGATTGGATCCATGCCTCGATTCATCATAAATCTTTCGAGGCAGCGGCTGAACCAGGCGTGATTTCGAATTCAAGCCTGACGCGACGCCATAAAGCCCCACGCGAACCCAACCCGGAGAGGGTTGGAACGCTATCAGTGGACGAGGTAGCGCTTGCTCCTAGCGGGAGAGCTCGTAACCGGCAAAGAAATAGCTGATCTCGAAGCGAGCGGTATCGTCGGCATCCGAGCCGTGCATGGCGTTCTGCTCGATGCTGGTGGCCCATTTCTTGCGGATGGTGCCCGCCTCGGCCTGGCTGGGGTTGGTCGCTCCCATCAGCTTTCGCAGGTCGGCGATGGCATTTTCTTTTTCCAGGGCCAGCACGACGATGCACCCGCTGGACATGAAATCGGTCAGCGACCCAAAGAACGGCTTGCCCGCGTGCACGGCATAAAAGCCCTCTGCCTGTTCCTTGGTGATGAGCATCATCTTCATGCCGATAATGCGGAAGCCATGGTCTTGCAGCGTCTTTAAGACATCACCGGTGGCGCCGGCGGTCACCGCGTCAGGCTTAATGATTGAAAAGGTGCGTTGTAGAGTCTTCATGGATAAAAAATTCCCTTCTTATTTCGTATGTTGTGGCCGGCTACTTGCCGGTGGCTGCGACCAGGGTTTCGGCGATCACCGCAGGCGATTTAGCCACGCGAATGCCGGCTACTTCGAGCGCCTTGATTTTTTCCGCGGCGGTGCCCTGCCCTCCGGAAATGATTGCCCCGGCATGCCCCATCCGCCGGCCCGGCGGCGCGGTTTGTCCCGCGATAAAAGCGACCACTGGTTTTTTTACGTTTTTGGCGACGTAAGCGGCGGCAGTTTCTTCTGCGTTGCCGCCGATTTCCCCGATCATGATGATGGCTTCAGTTTCGGGGTCCTCATTAAAGAGCTGGATGGCGTCGAGAAAACTGGTGCCGATGATGGGGTCGCCGCCGATGCCGATGGCGGTCGATTGACCGATGCCACGCTGCGTCAACTGGTACACCGCCTCGTAGGTCAGGGTGCCGGAGCGCGAAACGATGCCGACATGGCCCTCGAGATGAATGCGTCCCGGCATGATGCCGATCTTGCATCGGCCCGGAGAAATGATTCCCGGACAGTTAGGCCCGATCAGGCGCAGCTTCTGGCCGGCGCTGTTCTTGTCCTGCAGAAATTTCCAGGCGCGCACCATGTCGAGCGTGGGGATGCCTTCGGTGATGCAGACGATCAGGGGGATGCCGGCGTCAGCCGCTTCCATGATGGCGTCAGCGGCGGCCGGCGGAGGCACGAAAATTACGGTGGCGTCGGCGCCGGTTTTTTCCCGCGCCTCGGCGACGGTATTGAAGACCGGCCAGCCTTCGTGGGTGGTCCCGCCCTTGCCCGGAGTCACGCCGCCCACTACCTGGGTGCCGTATTCGGCGCAGCCCTTGGCGTGGAACGTGCCTTCGCGCCCGGTGAGGCCCTGCACGATGAGCCGGGTTTTCTTATCGACTAAAATGCTCACGCCTGGCCTCCTGGGTGCGCGTTTTGATGACCACCGGGAAGCGGAGGAGGCGGGCCGGCGGCGGCCACTACTTTTTCCGCCGCGTCCTTCATAGTCTCAGCAATGATGAAGTTCAATCCGGATGCGGCCAGAATCTCGCGTCCCTTTTCCACGTTCGTGCCTTCGAGTCGCAACACCACGGGCAGCGCCATGCCGGTCTTGCGGGCGGCTTCGACCACGCCGTTTGCCAGGGTATCAACCCGCAGGATGCCGCCGAATATATTGATGAGCACCGCTTTCACATTCTGGTCGCTCAACAGGATGCGGAAAGCCTGCTCCACCTGCTGCGCGGTTGCGCCGCCGCCCACATCGAGAAAATTGGCCGGCGCCCCGCCCGCGTATTGGATGATGTCCATGGTCGCCATGGCCAGGCCGGCGCCGTTGACCATGCAGCCCACGTTGCCTTCGAGCTTGATGTAATTCAGGCTGTATTTCGAGGCCTCGACTTCGAGTGGATCTTCCTCGGTGACGTCGCGCAGTTGCTTGAGGTCCGCGTGGCGGAACATGGCGTTGTCATCGAAATTGATTTTGGCGTCGAGCGCGAACAGCCGTCCATCGTCGGTGGTGATGAAAGGATTGATCTCCATCAGCGAGCAATCGGTTTCCGCAAATGCCTTGTAGAGCGCGAGCATGAAGCTGACCGCCTGGCCGATCTCGGCGGGCTTCAAACCCAATCCGAAGGCCAGCTTGCGCGCCTGAAAAGCCTGGAAGCCAATCGCGGGATCAATGAACTCCTTGAGGATGGCGCCCGGATCTTTGGCGGCCACCTCTTCAATATCCATGCCGCCCGACTTCGACGCCATGAACACCGGGGCCGCGCTCACGCGGTCTATAACGATGCCCAGGTAGAGCTCGCGCGCGATGGGCAGGATCTCTTCGATGAGAAGGCGCTGCACCTTCTTGCCTTCGGGCCCAGTCTGGTGCGTCACCAGCTGCATGCCCAGGATTGACGAGGCCAGAACGCCGGCCTCTTCCACCGACTTGGCGATCTTGACGCCGCCACCCTTGCCACGTCCGCCCGCATGAATCTGGGCCTTGACCACGACGCCCTTGGCGCCGGCATCCATGAGGCGCTTGGCAACTGCTTCAGCCTCTTCGCGTGATTCAGCCGTTTCGCCCCGGGGAATGCTGACCCCATACTTCGAGAGGATCGTTTTTGCCTGATATTCGTGAATTTTCATGAGTGAGATTCGCAGGAACGAGAAAGCTGATTGGCTGGGATGAAGCTTGCAGACTCACCGAAGTACTACGCGGCGCGACCGTCTAATTTTATAGGACACCCGGCAAAAAGGAAAACTGTGGCTTACTCGAACCAGTCACTGCGATAAGCAATCCACCAGCTCACGAAAATGATCGGGATGGTCGCCAGCAGGCCCCACCACAATCCCAGCCAGAAATCGGCGATGACGCTCAAGACCGTAAATGCCAGCCAGAAGATTTTTCGTTCCACGTTAAAAGTATAGGGAAATTCAAGTGCGGCGTTCGGATAGATTGCGCCCAGCCGTCCCTAATATTCTGACCATGGCAACCAGCCCCCGGCAGAGGTATCCTGATGGCAAGCATGGCAGTGCAGACTGAACTAGGCGGCGCACAATCAAACCCCGAGATTGGCTCTCAACCAGGCAACTGGCACGCGGTGCTCGATCGCAACCCGCGCTTTGACGGCATCCTTTATTACGCGGTGACATCCACCGGAATTTATTGCCGGCCATCGTGTCCGTCGCGCCGGCCATCCCCGCAAAACGTTAAATTTTTCTCGTCGGCTGCCCATGCGGAAAATGCCGGCTTCCGCGCGTGCCGGCGCTGCGATCCGCGCCAGGAAAAAACCGGCCAGGGCGCGGTCGCGGTGGCTCGCGCGGTTTGCGATTTTGTGGAGCGCAATCTGGATGGCACGTTGAGCCACAAGGTCCTGGCCGCCGGCCTGGGATTGAGCGATCACCATCTGCAGCGCACATTCAAGCGCGTGACCGGAGTATCCATCGGCCAATACGTCGCGGCCCGCAGGTTCTCCCACTTCAAGACCGCCCTGCGCGCCGGCCAGTCGGTCGCCGACGCCACCTACGACGCTGGGTACACCTCCAGCAGCCGCATTTACGAATCGGTCGCGCAGCGCATGGGCATGACGCCGGCGACGTACCGCAAAGGCGGCCCCGGCGTCGCCATCGCATACACCATCGCCGGCTGCAGCCTGGGAAAGTTGCTGGTGGCCACAACCTCGAACGGAATCTGCCAACTGGCGCTGGCCGATAACCGGGATGACCTGCTGGCCGCGTTACAGGGCGAATTTCCCCGCGCCATCATCACTCCTGATAAGAAAGGGTTGCAACAAACGGTGGCCGCGATCATCGCCTACCTCGACCGCAAAACCACGTCGCTGGATTTGCCTTTGGACATCCGCATGACGTCGTTCCAGCGCCGGGTGTATGAGGAGTTGAAGCGCATCCCCGCAGGTTCCACAAAGTCTTACAGCGCCATCGCCGCCGCCATCAAAATGCCCAAAGCCACCCGCGCGGTGGCCCGCGCCTGTGCCAGCAACCCGGTGGCGCTGGCAATTCCCTGCCACAGGGTGGTGCGCGCCGATGGCGCCATGGGAGGCTACCGCTGGGGAGTGGGGCGGAAACGAGCGTTGCTGGATTCCGAGGCTGCAAGGCGGTAACGCCAGATCAGACTGGCGCGTCGCCGGGTGGTCTGGTGAGTATCGTAATTTCCCCCCGCTGGGAGACGGCGAAGTTGTACCTTGCTGTAGCCGTCCTGAAGTTCTCACCGCACCCTGGTTTCATCCAGTCATGCAGTTCGATGTAAATGGTATTGACATTGCCCAGCCAGGGCTCAAAGTTGGAGCCGAAAATCTGTTCCTCGGCGCCTTCCACGTCGAGCTTCAAAATATCAATCCGTTCGGCTTGCAACTGAGCCATAAGCTGGGCGATGGTTACACCTTTGATGTTCCTCTCTGCCGGGCCGCCCTCTTCTCCCACCTGGAACGCATATTTCTGTTCGCCGGGATTATTGATTCGCAGTGGTATTGGCTCCGGCCAGATTGCCGCCTGGAGCGGCTTTATATTTCCGTAGTCCTGAACATTGGCGGTGAGGCATTCGAAGTTGGAGGCTTCTGGCTCCACGGCGATGATTTGTGCATGGGGATACCGGTTGGCGAAATAGAGCGAGGAGTATCCGGCGTTGGCCCCGCCGTCGATGATGAATTTGATTTCTTTTTCGTCCGCGGAGAATCCGGTTCGAGTGCTCGCCTTCTCCCGGGCACTGGATTGGCGTCCACTATATTGCTTTTCCAAAAAAATCTGTTCAAAAGTGACAACGTCGGTGGTATTCAGCCGAAACGCTACTCGGGAACGAACCCCGGGGACCCATACCCTGATCTGTTTACCGCTATTGGTTTTCAGACGTCTAGCCAATGACGGGATGGCGCGCAGCGTGACAAACAACCTGACGCCAGGCACGACGCCAAATGCCGCAATATATTGACCGCATAGCATTGCTACCCGGCGTATTCGGCTTGGTCGCTCGCTCAACGCATTCCTCGTCGGCCCAGGGGAGTAAGTCATGCTTATGAGCAATCCGCAGATTGTATTGCGGCTGTTTCCCCCCGACCAGTTTATTTGACGAACGCATAACAGCCGGAGGCCGCATAAGCGGATTGCGCCGCGCCGACTATTTTGAGGTTTCCCGAACAGCGCGGTCTGGTAACATCGAACGCGCTCATTTGCGCTCAACAAGGGAATTATGAAAGTCATGGTGGCCGGCGAATGGCGGCGCAACATTTACCAGGAGGCCTTGGCCGCCGGGTTTGCTGATCTCGGTTGCACCGTTATACCTTTTAAGACTCCGCATTACGCCCCGTCGGAAATTCAGAACCGCATTGAGCGCAAGCTGATGTTCGGTCCGAGGATGAACGCGCTCAATCGTAATCTGCGCGACGCGGTACAGCGCGAAAAACCTGAAGCGCTCTTCCTATACCGCTGCATTGATATCTATCCCGAAACTCTCCGGGAGGTGAAGAACTCAATTCCGGGGCTGGTCATCGCCAGCTATAACAATGACAATCCATTCGATGATGGACGCGCCTTCATTCAATGGCGGCTCTATTTTCGGTACATTCGCAATTGCGACATCAATTACTTGTTTCGCATTTGTAATGTTGAACAGGCCCAGGCCCATGGAATCCCCAATCCCCGGCTGCTGCTGCCCTACTTCGTGCAGGGGTTCCACCGGCCTCTCTGCCCTGGACCGACGTTGTCACCCAGCGAAGTGGTCTTCGTCGGCCACTACGAACCTGATGGCCGCCTTGAATATGTGGAACACCTGCTGGCGAATGGCGTGCCGCTGAAAATCTATGGAAACCGCTGGGAGGAGGTCCCTGGCTCTTCGTTGATCCGCCGCCAGAAGATTGACATGATTTGGGGAGAGGAATCAGTCCGCATCATTGCCGGGGCGAAAATGGCTCTTGTCTTCCTGTCGGGAAGAAACCACGATCAATATACAACCCGCTGTTTCGAGATTCCCGCTTGCGGAAGCCTTATGCTGGCGCCTCGCACCACGGAATTACAAAGCTTTTTTCAAGAAGGAAAAGAGGCAATATTTTACAGCTCCCCGGACGAATTACTTGATCACGTTCGTAATTTTGCAGCGAATGAATCCGCGCGAAAAGACATTGCCGAGCGCGGACACCGGCGTTGCCTGCACAGCCAGCACAGCAACATATCGCGCGCCCGGCAGGTACTGCGCGATATTTCCGTGTTCCGGGCTTCGCAGTAAACATCATTCGCGCGGCGACTACCTTTTTCTCGATTCCTAAATCCGCTTCTTATTATGATCATCGCCTACGATGCCCGTCCCTTACGTAAACCATACTGGGGGGTGGGACGGGTGGTGACCGGCGTGGGTTCGCGTCTGCCCGCTCGCTATTCGTTGACCGGGCTCGCCCCGCTCTACCCTGCACCAGCGGGCTCAGGCCTTATCACCTGGCCGTCTCTACCCCGGCTAAACATGGCGATGTTTGAAGCCAGCACCCTGCTGGCGGGAAGGTATGACATCTATTGGGGCACGAACCATGTCGTCCCACAGCTTTGCGACCGTCCCGCGGTGGTTACAGTTCATGACTTGAGCTGGCTCCTTTACGCGAATGGTCATCCCACTCTGCGCTATCAGGCGTGGCGAATGACTTCCTCGATGCGGCGCGCTCACTCCATCGTCACGGTATCGCACACCACCGCCAGCGACCTCGCCGACCTGATGCCGGAGCTTAGATCGCGGATTGTAGTGGCGCTCAACGGTTTGAATTTTCCAGGGGACGACTCGTGCGAGTTGTGCGAAGCGCGAACCGAAGCGCCTTACGTGCTGATGCTGGGCGCTCATGGCCCGCGCAAGAACCTTCCTTTGGCGGTCGCGTCGGTCAGGGGCGTTCCGGGCGATACGCGCCTGGTGCTGACCGGGGAGGTCCACTCATGCTTTCGCGAGATCATTCGCCGAGACCAAAATATGATGGAGCTCACCGGCGTGCTTCCCGACAATGAGCTGTTCAAGCTTGCCAGCCGGGCGGTTGCCCTGCTGTTCCCTTCACGATATGAAGGGTTCGGAATGCCCATTGTGGAAGCCATGGCGGCAGGTTG
>JBBSHD010000012.1:0-16194 GCA_038253455.1 Terriglobales bacterium
AGATCATGCTGAGCCCGCTGGAGAGCGCGGAGGGCATCCTGGTGACGGCTGCCATTCGCGACATCAGCGTGCGCAAAGCAGCGGAGGCGAATCTGCTCCATAAAGTGGAGGAGCTCAACCGGTCCAATGACGAGTTGGAGCAATTTGCCTATATCGCATCGCACGACCTGCAGGAGCCACTGCGAATGGTTGCCAGTTATACGCAGCTATTATCGCGCCGCTACAAGGGAAAGCTGGATGCGGATGCCGATGAGTTCATCGCGTTTGCGGTGGACGGGGCCAGCCGGATGCAGCGGCTCATTCTAGATTTGCTGGAGTATTCGCGGGTAAGGACAAAGGGCATGGACCTGCTGGCTACATCGGGTGAAGAGGCCCTCGGTCGGGCCCTCAAAAATTTGAGCGGCGCCATTGGGGAAAGCGGCGCCCGGGTGACGCACGGTCCGATGCCCAGTGTTTTGGCGGACGAAATCCAATTGGTTCAGTTGTTTCAAAACCTGATTGGAAACGCCATCAAGTATCAAAATGCGGGAGTTCCGCGGGTGCATATTTCCGCGGCCCGGAACGGCGACAGGAAATTCGTCTTTTCGGTGAAAGACAACGGACTGGGAATCGACTCGCAGTATTTCGACAAGATTTTCGGCATGTTCCAGCGATTGCACAAACGGGAAGAGTTTACGGGGACCGGTATCGGACTGGCGATTTGCAAGAAAATTGTCGAACGGCATGGCGGCAGCATTTCCGTCGAATCAGAATTGGGGCAAGGCTCGACATTTCGTTTTGCTCTTGCAGAAAGCGATCAACCTTCATGAAAACAATTAATGAAAAAGGCGCAGTGTTTCAAGTCCTGTTAGTGGAAGACAGCCCAGGCGATGCCCGGCTGACACGAGAGGCATTCCTTGCCGCGAACCCGGTGATCCAGGTTCATGTCGCCACCGACGGGATGGATGCGATGTCTTTTTTGAGGCATCAGGGGACGTACGCTGATTCACCCCGCCCAGACCTGATTTTGCTGGATTTAAACCTTCCGCGCATGAACGGCCGGGAGGTGTTGGCAAGCATTAAAGAAGATCCTTCCTTGAAGAGAATTCCTACTGTGATTCTGACCACATCCGAGGCGGAAGCTGACATCTCAAAGTGTTATCAATTGTGCGCGAACTCCTACCTCAGCAAACCCGTGCAATTAGAGGCGTTCGAGAAACTAGTGACCAGCATCAACGATTTCTGGCTGGTGAAAGCCAAGCTGCCGCAGCAGGACCCGAACTTATGAGCAGAACACCGTTGGTGCGGGTACTGCTCATCGAAGATAACCCGGGCGATGCCGTGCTGTTGCGCGAGATGCTGAAAGAGCCCGAATCACCCCAAATCCACCTGACCCACGCGGATTGCATGAAAAATGCGGAGGAGCATCTCGCGAAGGAAGGGTTTGACGCTATTTTGCTGGATATGGGATTGCCCGATTGCAGCGGGCTGCAGGCGATTCGAAAGACCCTGGAGGTGGCGCCCCGGACCCCGCTGGTGGTGTTGACCGGGCTGAATGATGAATCGGTGGCAGTCCAGGCGTTGCAGAATGGCGCGCAGGACTATCTCATCAAGGGTGATATTGAAGCCCAGGGAGTGCGCCGGGCGCTGCGCTATGCGATTGAGCGCAAGCTTCTTGAACTGGCTCTTTTGGCGGAGAAGCAGGCCGCACAGCAATTTTTCAACTTATCCGCGGATTTGCTTTGCGTGGTCGGATTTGACGGGTACTTTAAGCGCATTAACCCTGCATGGGAAAAGAAACTCGGCTTCAGCGCCGAAGAGATACTGGCGATGTCGTGCTTTCAGCTGATCCACCCCGATGATCGCGCAGCCAGTCTGGCCGAGTTGAGTAAGCTAAAGGAGGGTGCGCATACCCTGGGGTTTCGCAATCGTTACATCTGTAAGGACGGGGCCTGTCTTTGGCTATCGTGGAATGTCGCGCCGGTGACCTCGCAGCAGGTCTTGTACTGTGCGGCCCGGGACGAAACCCAACGAAAGCTTGTGGAGGAAACGCAGGTGAGAATCCGTGAACTCGAGTTCTACAATCGCGAAGTGGAGCAGGCCAGCCAGTTGCAAAGAGAATTTTTAGCCAGCGTGAGTCACGAATTACGCACGCCCTTGAATGCAATCAATGGATTCTCGGAACTGTTGGCTCGAGACCCCGATGCATCGCAAAAACATCGCAAGTTTGCCGGATACATTCAGGAAAGCGGAAAACAATTATTGCTTCTGATTGACGACATTATGGATATTTCGAAACTCGCCGCCGGTCGAATCCAGCTGAAACGTGAGGAAGTATCAATCAATTCGCTGGTTCGGGATGAAGTTGCCGGATGGGAAACCAGCGCCCCCCTGCGGCCAATAAAGGTGGAGATAGCGGAACACTCGGATTTGCGGGTGACGGGAGACGCGGGGCGGTTATGCCAGGTGCTGCATAATCTTTTGGGAAACGCCATCAAATTTACCCCCAAGGAAAAAGATGTCGGTATAAGCGTAATGTCAAAAGAAGGGTTTGCCAGAGTATGCGTGTGGGACAAAGGCATAGGTATTCGCGAACAAGACCTGGCAGTAATCTTTAACCTCTTTCGCCAAGTGGGAACGACAACGCGCGGCGTGCGCGAAGGCACTGGCTTAGGGCTGGCAATTACCAAAGCCCTTGTTCAAGAGCATGGAGGATCGATTGAAGTTGAGAGCAAGTTGGGAGAGGGCAGCCGATTCACCTTTTCCATTCCACTTCATGGCCTCGCACAGCGGGAAAAAAACGGGAAGGTGACATTCCGCGATGAGGCCAACCGCCTTCTAAAATCCACGAGTGACAGTTCCATACCCCACCCAATTCCGCAAGAGATTACTTAAGGGGGAGGTGGGTATTCAAGCCGTCTTATGGGCGCGCCGCCGGGGCGGCGCGGTCTTCGCGCTCTCTTTGTCTTTTTCTTTTTCCTTTTTCTCAACCACGTGGATGGTCGCTTCTTTTCCGGCGCGGGAGGGTGGTTTCTTCTGCTCCGCGGCCTTGAGGCTCTCTTTCAGGGCCGCCATCAGATCAACCACCGGAGCGTGCTTGGTGGCCGCCTCCACCGATACGACTTCCTTGCCTTCCAGCCGGGCCTCGATCATCTGCTTGAGGTTTTCTTCAAACCGGTCGGCAAATTTTTCCGGCTCGAACTTGGCTTCGAGAGCCTTAATCAACTGGTGGGCAATTTTTACTTCTACGTCTTTGAGTTGGACATCGGGCTTGCCGAAATCCTTAACCTTTTGAACCTCGTTGGCGTAATACATGGTATGCAGCATGATGCCGCCGTCGCGCGGACGCAGGAAGACGGTGTATTCGCGGTTATGCATCGTGAGCTTTGCGATGGCCACATAATTGGTGTCTTGCAGCGCTTTGGAAAGCAGGGCATAAGCTTTCTTGCCTGCCTCTTCCGGCATCAGGTAGTACGACGCGTCGAAATATACCGGGTCGATCTCGTCGGCCTTGACGCACTCGATGATCTCCATGGTTTTCGCGGTCTTGGGCTCGATCTTCTTGATCTCAGCGGGATCAAGGATTACGTACTGGTCCTTGCTGTACTCGAATCCCTTCACGGTTTCGTTGCGGGGAACCACCCGGCCATCGGCGCTGGATACGAGTTGCTGGCGCACCCGGGCATTGTCCTTGCGATCGAGCATATGAAACGAAATATGGGAGCTGCGAGCGCCGGAAAATAGCCGCACCGGCATGGAGATCAAGCCGAAGGTGAGATGTCCCGTCCAGACCGAGGATGGCATTCGTGACTCCCGTTAATCAAAATAATAATAGCCGAACTGAAAAATAGGATGCGGTGGAGTGTCCGCAGGTTGGTCATTATGACGTCGGGGGGGCCGACGCAGCAACCCACCTCCTTATTGGGGCGAGCCTTTGACCGGGATTTCAAACACACACTCGCGCGGCTTCTTGTCAAAACGGAGTCCGGTGAACACCGGAGCGCGCATCTTAGGCCCACCCGCGGCGCCGGAATGCGTCCACTCGGAGAATTTAATTTCGGCCACTAGTTCAGGGCGCACGAAGTGCAGACCGCGCGAGCTGTCGGGCTTTTCCGAGAAAGGGCTGGTTTCGATTTTCAATGCCTTCAGCTTCATCCACATGGCCTCGTGAGTGTGGTGGGTAAACCCGCTGCCGGCCTGGCCGACCGGAACCAAGGATCCTTTTTGATCATAGAGTCCGAGAACGATGGAGCCAAAATGTTCCCGCGATCCGCGGGGATCGGTATAGCCGCCGATCACACATTCCTGGGTGTGGCGAATTTTTACTTTTAGCCAGTCGCGGGTGCGTTTCTGCTGGTAAAAACTGTTGCGCTTTTTGGCCACCATGCCTTCCAACCCCTGGTCGGCGGCGACCTTGAAGAGGGACAGGCCTTTCTCATCGATGTGGTCGGAGTAGCGTATGAGGTGGCTGGCCGTCAATATGGACGTGAGCAACTGCTTGCGGGTCTCGAGTGAAACTCGAAACAGCGAAAAGCCATCGAGGTAAAGCAGATCGAAGATGTAATAGACGATCTCGACGTCTCCACGCTTGCGCCGGCGAAGCTTGCTGGGTTCAAAGCCGGTGCGCTGCTGCATCAAGCTGAATGAAGAGCGTCCCTGGGCGTCAAGGGCACAGATCTCGCCGTCGAGCACTGCGGTAGATGCCTTCAGGTGAGACGGCAGCTCGAGCAGCTCGGGAAAATCGCCGGTCATTTCATTCTGATTGCGGGAAAAAAATTTGGCCTGGCCGCCGGCAATAGAGCTGAGAGCGCGGTAACCATCCCACTTGACCTCGAAGAGCCATGCCGGATCGTCAAACGGCTCCTCCACCAGAGTGGCGAGCATGGGCGTGAAAGGCCCGGGCATGGGCGCCGCGAGGGCCCCCGGGATCGCGCTGGGAGCAGGTTTCACAAGGTCTGCGTTAGCGGTTACCGCGTCTTGGGTTTTACTTTTTTTTTAGCTTTGGCCTTTTTGGGCGCCACCGTTTTTTTGGCTGCGGGCGTCGTGGCCGATTTTTCTTTCGGAGTAGAGGCCGAAGACTTTGTGGCCAGCAGGCGGGCAGCTTTCTGTTTTATTTTGGCGGCAAATTCCGCCTGGGGAGAAGGTTTCTCGGCATTTTCGGCGTGATTGCTTTTCCAGACTTTCGATTTATGATCCCCGCCAATCTCATCGAGAGATCTCTGGCTTAAAACTGATTCATCCAGCTCGTCAGAGTTGGCGTCGTAAGCATCCTGGGCAAATTCATCACGCTTCTTGATCAGCAGCCACTCGGTGCCCTTGGTTCCGGGCCGCTTGGAACGCATCCGCGCGAGAACAAAAGCACCGTGCAATTTCTCTCCATGCAGGCGAAACTTCAGATCACCTTTTTCCAGCATTTCGCGGGCATAGGTTTCCTGATCGGCCGCCTTGCCGCCGGCTTTGCCGCCGCCGGCGATGGGGGCGCCCGCGTTCCAATCGATGGGCTCCCAGGTGCCGGTGTCCCAGACCATGACCGTTCCCCCGCCATAACTGCCCTGGGGGATGGTGCCTTCAAAATGAAAATAATCGATGGGATGGTCTTCCACCTGCATGGCCAGGCGCTTGGCGGAAGGGTTCAAGGACGGGCCCTTGGGCACTGCCCAGGACTTGAGAACGCCATCCATCTCCAGCCGGAAGTCAAAATGCAGGTGCGAGGCGTGATGCTTCTGCACCACGAAGCGAAACCCGGTTTTATTGCCCAGCTTGGGGGGCGGTTCAGCGGTCTTGGTGAAATCTCTCTTGCGTTTATATTCTTCGAGGCCCATGCGCGTTTCCTGATTTTAGAATTTCAATCCTGCACAATTGACCGCTGTCATGCGGTTTTCGATTTTGTCTTTTTGGCCGCGGATTTCGTTTTTCCAGCAACCTGGGGCAGTTTCTGCTTGAGCGTCAGGACGGGCGCAAAGAGATCTCCGAATTTCTCCACCCGTTTAAGCACCTGGTCTGAATCGAAGGCGAGTTGTTCGGCCTTGCCGCTCTTCAGGGTCTTCTCGACTTCTTCCCAGGTGATGGGGGTTGAAACCGTGGGACGATCTTTGGCCCGCAACGAATACACGCAGACGGTGGTCTTGTGCTGGTCGTTCTGGCTCCAATCCACCAGAATTTTCCCCACGCGCAGGGCTTTCTTCATGTCCGACACCACGAGGTCGCGATGCTCCTCCTCGAGGATGCGCGCGATGCTGTGGGCCAGGGGTTTGGTGTCAGCATAGGTGACCTTGGTATTGAGGGGGACATAGACCTGCACCCCTTTGGAGCCTGATGTCTTGGGAAACGCCTGCAGTCCCAGCTTGTCCAGCAAAGTGCGCAGCCACACTGCGACCTGGCAGCACTGGACGGCGTCGGCGGGCGCGCCCGGGTCGAGGTCGAAGACCATCATGCTAGGGCGCGGCATTTCTTTAGCGAGGGAAAGCGAAGTATGCAGTTCAAGATCGGCAAGGTTCGCGGTCCACACCAGGGTGGAGACGTCTTCGGCGAGACAGTAATCCATGAAGCGGTTGTTGCCTTCACTCCAGACGGGAGCGGTTTTTACCCAGTCGGGACGATGAGTGGGGCAGTTTTTCTCGTAGAAGAAAGGAGCATTCACCCCGTTGGGGTACCGCTTCATGGTGAGCGGCCGTCCTTTAAGGTGAGGCAAAAGCACGGGCGCGATGCGCACGAAGTAGTCGATTACCTGGGCCTTGGTAAACCCCACGGCGGGGTATAAGACCTTGTCCACGTTGGTCAGCTTGATTTGCTGGCCTTCAACTTCGATGGTCGAGCTCGTGCCTGCCACTTAAGGTTTCGCTCCCAGTTCCAGCAGCGTGCCGCGGATGTCAACAATGACCGCTCTCGTCATTAAGGTAAATTTCTTCATTTGGTGGATTTTTTCTTCGGAACTTTTGCGCCTTTCTTGCGTGCCTTGGAAAGGCCGATGGCGATGGCCTGCTTGCGGCTCTTTACCTTGCCGCCTTTTCCGCCGGGACCGTTCCTGGCCTTGCCCTGTTTAAACTCGTGCATCTCTTTTTTCACCGATGTGCCGGCGCCCTTGCTGTATTTTCGGCCGGAATCAGATTTTTTTTTGGCTGCCATATCGCCCCCTTGAAAGGGTTGTAAACTTCCCAACTTGTGATGCAAGTCGCGGGCGGGCGGTTGGCAGATGCAAACTGTCGGAATAGAATCTCAAGTCCGCTGGTTACAGCAATCACTCGAAGGCGGCGTCCTGTCGGGCCACGATAAAAAGGCGGTGCATTATAATAATGTATGCCCCGGCCCACATAGCCGCGGCTCTTGTGGCAACTACCCGCCTTTTACGGAGCCTCCTGAATGATTCGTTTTTTGCAGACCAGCAGTCCAGCCAAGAAGATTGTCCTCAGTAGCATTCTCTTCCTGGTAATCATCGCCTTCGTTGTGACCCTGATTCCCGGAATATTGGACAACACCAGCGCCAGCGGCGCCGCCGGCACCCTGATCCGGGTGGGTAATCAAGACGTGACCACTGCCGAAGTGGCGCGGGTGGCGGACCAGTTGGGACGACGCCAGTTCCCCAAGGGATATCCCGAGATGTTCAAGCCGTTCATGATGCAGCGGGCGGCCGAACAACTGCTGACGGAAAAAGCGCTGGCCTACCAGGCCGGACGGATGGGAATGAAGGTAGGCGACGAGGAATTGCGCGATGAGCTGCGCTCCGGGCCGTATCGCGACACCTTTTTTCCGGGGGGAACGTTCATCAGCGAAGAGGCCTACAAGAACCTGCTGGCCTCGAATGGAATCACCATCCAGCAATTTGAAGACTCGCTGCGGACTGAGCTGATGGCGCGCAAGCTGGTGGAGCTGGTTGAATCCAGCGCCATCGTCGCGCCGGGTGACGTGGACGAGGAATATCGCCGGGAAAACGTAAAAGTAAAGTTCGACTACGCGGTGATCACCGGCGAAGATGTGCTCAAGCAGATCAAGCCCACCGACACGGAGCTGCACAGCTTCTACGATAAGAACAAGGACCGTTACGCGAATTCGAATCCGGAAAAGCGGAAGGCCAGCTACGTGGTCATCGACGCCGCCAAAATCCAGGGCCAGAATCCTCCCACTCCGGCTGAGGTGCAGCAATACTACGACAAGCACAAAGAACAATTCCGCATCGCGGACAGCGCCAATGTCCGCCACATCCTGATTGGCGCGCCGCGGCCGGGCACCGACGGAAAGAGCGACCAGAAGGCCTGGGACGCGGCCAAGGCGAAGGCCGAAGACGTGCGCAAGCAATTGCTCGCCGGGGCAAGCTTCGAAGACCTGGCAAAGAAATACTCTGAAGACCCGGGGAGCGCGCAAAAGGGCGGGCTGTACGAGGGTGTGGCTCGCGGCCAGATGGTTCCCGAATTCGACCAGGCAACTTTCTCTTCTCCCATCGGGCAGGTGAGCGACCTGGTGAAAACGTCGTTCGGTTACCACATCATCAAGGTGGACAGCCGCAAGCCGGCGCACTTGAATTCATTGCAAGAAGTTCAGGCGCAGATCACACCGATCGTGGCGCAGGAAAAGGCCGCTGGCCAGATGGACGCGATCGCCAACAAGATCAAAGATGATGCGGCGCGCGAAGGTCTGGAAAAGGCCGCGGCCAAGGCGTCACTCAGCGTAACCAGCACCGACCTGGTAACCAAATTCGACGCCCTGCCCGGGGCTGGCTCTTCGGCAGAATTTAAGGATGCGATGTTTAAATCGCGAGCCAAAGAAGTGGTGCTGACAAAGACGCAGCAAGGGCCCGTTATCTTCACGGTCGATGAGATCAAGCCGGCGAGCACGCCTGCATTCGACGAGATTCGGAGCCGGGTGGAAGGCGACTTCAAGAACGAACAGGCGCCAACCGTCTTGCTGAGAAAAGGCCAGGAGCTCGCCGATCGGGCACACTCTCTGCATGATTTGAAAGCGGCTGCCAAGGAAGCGGGAGCGACCGTAAAATCAAGCGATCTGGTGGGCGAAAGCAGCCAAGTGCCCGACATTGGCGCGATGACCGGCGGCGCCGCGGTTGCATTTGACCTGAAGCCGGGCGAAATCAGTGGTCCCGTAGCCGCGGGGCAAAACGCGGCGGTGATGCAGATTGTGCAGCGCCAGGAACCTCCTCCGCCGGCGTCGGCCAGCGCCACCGATCAAATTCGTGAAGCGGTTCTGGGTAAGAAACGCGGCCAGATACTGGAGCTGTTTGCCACGAACCTCATCAACCAACTGCGTAAGGAAGGCAAGATCAAATATAACGAGACGGAGAAGGCGCGACTCTTCACTCCCCGGGGACCGAAACAGGGATAGGATTTGATTGTACTGATGGGGCCCGGAGGGGTTGGTGTATCTTGGCAGGCGTCCTGGTGGGGCGCCTGATTTTTTTGCCTTCATTTTTGGCATCTGTTTTGCAATTATTGACTGTTATGAAACTGACTCGATCCTCCGGAATTTTATTGCATCCGACCTCGCTGCCATCGCGAGGCGGAATCGGGGACTTAGGCCCGGCCGCCTACCGCTTCGTCAATTTCCTCGCCGAAGCCCGGCAAAAAATCTGGCAGGTATTGCCGCTGGGTCCGGTGGACAGCCACCAATCGCCCTACTCGGCGTCTTCCGCGTTCGCCGGCAATCCCATGCTGATCAGCCTGGAACGGCTCGCGGAGCAACACTGGATCGAAGCCCGGCGCCTGGATCATCTTCCCGCCGCTTCCGAAGACGTCGCTTTCAACGACGCGGCCGTAGCGAAAATTCCCCTGCTGCGCGAAGCCGCCGGGAATTTTCTGCAATATGCCCCGGAGTACCTGCGGCATTCATTTGAGGAATTCCGCAAGGCCCATGGATGGTGGCTGGAAGATTTTGTCCTCTTCGAAGCCTTGCACCAGCGTTACAACCAGGCTTGGACGCAATGGCCCCACGGACTGGCGCGGCGCGATGAAAAAGCCCTCAATGATGCGCGCAACGAATTGGAGCCCGATCTCGCAATCCGGCGGGTCATCCAGTTTGCTTTCTTTGAACAATGGAAATCGTTGCGGGCGTACTGCGCGGAAAAAAAGGTTTCCATCCTGGGCGACGTTGCTATTTTTGTGAATCACGACAGCGCCGACGTGTGGACCCATCCCGAGCTCTTTCATTTGAAGGACGATCTCTCTCCTGACCTGGTATCCGGGGTGCCTCCTGACCTCTTCAGCGACAAAGGACAGCGCTGGGGCAACCCGCTGTATCGCTGGGACGTGATCAAGGCCACCGGTTACGCCTGGTGGATCCAGCGGATTCGCGGCGCGCTGCAGATGTGCGATTACATCCGGCTCGACCACTTCATTGGGTTCACGCGCTATTGGGAGATACCGGCGGAATTCCCAGATGCCACCAGGGGCCGCTGGGTGCCGGGCCCGGGGGAGGACCTGTTCACCGCATTGCACGACGCGCTGGGAGACCTGCCGTTTATCGCAGAAGATCTCGGGGTCCTGACCCCTGAAGTGATCGCGTTACGTGAAAAATTAGGCCTGCCGGGGATGCGCATCCTGCAATTCGGTTTTGGCAGCAAGGAAAACCACTGCAATCTACCTTATCGCTATGAAAAGAATTGCGTGGTTTACACTGGCACCCACGATAACGACACTACCCTGGGGTGGTGGAATGCGGCGTCGCCAGCCGACCGCCACGAAGCTTTGGCTTTGTTCGGTAAGCAACCCGAGGGTTTCCCCTGGGCGTTGATTCGGGCAGCCGCAGGCTCGGTGGCCGATCTTTGCGTCTTTCCCCTGCAGGATGTTCTGGGCCTCGATGGCAGCGCGCGCATGAATTTTCCCTCGCACCCCGATGGCAACTGGAGATGGCAATTTAAATGGGAAATGCTGCCGCATGAGCTGGTGAAACGATTAGCGGACCTCACCTACTTTACCGAACGGGTTTAGAATCCTTCGGCGAGAGCCAGTTTATTCAAACCGAATCTCGCCGGCGCCAATCACCGAGTGTTTTTTGAAGTGCGCGTCATCGTGTACGGGAAAATCCGTCCTGTAATGGGCGCCGCGGCTCTCCTTGCGGGCCAGGGCCGACCGGGCAATCAAGACGGCATTCTGATGCACGTTCCTGGTTTCGCAGGCGACCCGGCTTTGCGCTTCCGGCAAATGATATTTGATTTCTTCCAGACGCGATACCGCTTCTTCCAGCGACTCGCGGCTACGCACAACTCCCACGCACTTCCACATCAATTCCTGAATCGTCCTTAACAAGTCCCCATGCTCAGCGGTTTGGGGCGCGTTGCCGGGAGCAGGATTGTGCGGGTTGGGTACGGGTTCGGAAAGGGCAGCGCCTTTATCCACGGGTTCCTTCATGCGAACGGCGGCGCGTGCGCCGAACACCAGACCTTCAAGCAGGGAATTGCTGGCCAGACGGTTGGCGCCATGGACCCCAGTGCAGGCAACCTCTCCGGCGGCGAAGAGTCCGGGCACGTTGGTTTGGCCGTGGAGATCGGTTTTCACTCCACCCATCGCGTAGTGGGCTGCGGGCCGTACCGGAATCTGATCAACCGTGATATCGATTCCATACTGCATGCAGGTGGCATAGATGCGGGGAAAGCGCTGCGGCAGCGTGGCAACATTCAAGTGCGTAAGGTCAAGAAAAACCACCGGCTCACGCGCCCCGCTGAGTTCAAGCTCATGGGCGATGGCGCGGGCCACCACGTCGCGGGGCGCAAGTTCCGCATTGGGATGGTACCTGGGCATGAACCGGAGGGTTTCGGCGTTGCGAAGGAAGGCGCCTTCACCGCGTAACGCCTCGGAAAGCAGAAAATGAGGAGCGCCTTTCAAATAAAGAGCGGTGGGATGGAATTGGACGAACTCCATATCGCTGATGAGCGCACCCACCCGGAAAGCCATGGCCACGCCATCGCCGGTGGCCACACGAGGGTTGGTGGTATTGCTATACACCTGCCCCGCCCCTCCGGTGGCCAGCAACACCGCTTTGCAGTGCACCTGATGGATATCACCCTTGGGACCAATCACCGACACGCCGGCCACGCCGCCATTTTCTATAAGCAGGGAAGCGGTAAATTCAAACTCACGGAAGAGAACTGAGGGCAAGGCGCGAACCTTGGCGGCGAGTGCGCGTCCAATTTCCTGGCCGGTGGAATCTCCGTGCGCGTGCAGCACGCGGGAGCGGCTATGCGCGCCCTCGCGGGTAAAGGTCAGACGTGACCCCACCCGATCAAATTCGGTGCCCCAGTCGATTAACTCCTGGATGCGGGCTGGGCCTTCCTGGACGAGGATTTGCGCGGCTTCGCGATTGACCAACCCATCGCCGGCTTCGATCGTATCCTGCAAATGGAGGCCGACCTCATCATCATCGCTGAGTGCGACGGCGATTCCGCCCTGGGCATAGCGGGTGGCGGATTCTGCGAACTCCTTCTTCGCCAGCACCAGCACCTGGCCCGCACTGGCGAGCTCGACGGCGGCGCGGAGCCCGGCTATCCCCGCACCTACCACCACATAATCGACGGAAGCGGGGACCTTGCTCACGCCGAAAATGTTAACACGCTGGTTTCAAGCATTCCCGCGCCGCGGTAAAGATTACGGCGGCGTCCGGATGGGGGAGACGGTTTAAGATAATCAGATTGAAGCGAATATCCATTAGCGCCGGAAAATTGACCTGCAGGGTCTTGATCGAGCCAGGGTTGCTGCGCAAGGTGGGGGCGCAGATCGTGCCGCTGCTCCCGCGCCCGGGGTCGCGGCTGTTCGTGATCACCAACCCAAGAATCCGGGAGTTGTGGGGCGACCGGCTGGGGCAATCGCTGGCCAAAGAGGGCCTGGACTTTCATTTTTTAGAGATCGAAGAGGGCGAGCGCTACAAGACCCTGTCCACAGTCGGAGCGTTGGCGGAAAAGCTTGCCAGGCTGGGCGCCGACCGAAGCTCCCTGGTGATCGCGCTGGGGGGCGGCGTAGTGGGCGACGTCGCCGGCTTTTTGGCGGCTTCGTATATGCGCGGCGTGGGATGCATACAGGCGCCCACCACTTTTCTGGCGCAGGTCGATTCCTCGGTGGGAGGCAAGACTGGCGTCAACCTCAAGGCGGGAAAGAACCTCCTGGGCGCCTTCCAGCAGCCGCTGGCAGTGTTCATCGACCCGGAAGTGTTGCAATCCCTTCCCGACCGCGAGCTTCGCGCCGGATTATTCGAAGCCATAAAGTATGGAATCATTCGCGATCAGAAAATCTTCAGTTACATCGAGCAATACCGGGAACGCCTGCTGAGCCGGCATCCGGCGACGCTGGAGCACCTGATCGCCGAATGTGTGCGAGTGAAGGCGCAGATCGTAGCGGTTGACGAAAGGGAAGCCGGCTTGCGGCGCGTGCTTAACTTCGGGCACACCCTGGGGCACGCATTCGAAGCGGAAACCGGATACAAGACTTTGCTGCACGGGGAAGCGGTGGCGTGGGGAATGATCGGAGCGGTCTTTATCGCGTCCCTGACGGCTCGCTTGAAACCGGTGCACGCTAATCACATGATTTCGGCGGTGCTGGCGCTCGGTCCGCTGCCGCGCCTCGAGGTTTCCAACCATCGGATCATCAAGCGCCTGACCAGCGACAAGAAAGCAGTGGGGGGAGCGGTTCACTTTGTGCTGCCGCTGCGCATAGGGCAGGTGGAAGTGGCGACAGGCATTCCGCGTGAAGCTATCGTGAGCGCGCTGAATGAAATTCGGCGCCTGTCGGGGGACCTGTGACCACTCGCGGTGTAACCAATTTTCCAGCCGGGGCGCCGCAGCGCGGGAAACACCGATGGGAATGAAACAGCGCGAAGCAGCGCGGGGAGCGGCTCCGGAAGGGACGACCGATGAAAAATCCGCGGGTATTGCGGTGCAGAAGATGTTCAACGACATCGCGCCGCATTATGACCTTCTGAATCACGTTCTCTCCTGCAACGTAGATCGACTTTGGTGGAACCGAGTGGCCAGCGTGTTTTCCCCGGTGCTCGCCAGGCGCGATGCAAAAATCCTTGACCTGTGCTGCGGCACCGCCGACCTGGCGCTGGCGCTCAACCGCCGCAGGAAAAAATCTACCGCGCGGGATATGAAGGTCTCGCCAGTCCAGATTTCGCCAGACCAGAATTCGCCAATTCAGATTTCAACAATTCGGGTTTCGCCAATCGCGGCTGCTGATTTTGCGCATTCCATGCTGACGCGGGCTTCGTCCAAGATCGCCGGCGAGGATATTGTGTTGCTGGAAGCCGACGCGCTGGACCTTCCCTTTGGGCACCACCATTTCGACCTGGTGGTTTCGGCGTTCGGATTTCGCAATCTGGCCAATTACGACGCGGGATTGCGGGAGATTTTCCGCGTCATTCGGCCGGGCGGCCAAATGGGGATCCTCGAGTTCAGTGAACCCGATGGATTGCTGGGAATCCTGTATGGATTTTATTTTCGCAAGATTCTGCCGGCTGTGGGTTCCGTGCTGGGAGGAGTCAAAGGACCTTACTCCTACCTGCCCGCATCGGTAGGCCGCTTTCCCAGCCCGCGAGAAATGCGGGCCCAGATGGAATCTGCCGGTTTCACCAGCGTTCGGTGGACCCCGTACACCGGAGGAATCGCGGGCCTGTATTCGGCGTCAAAGCCGCAGTAATCACTTCGCCGGCGGGTTGGCGGCGGGAGCACGAGCAGCGGGCGCGGCGGGAGGAGCAGGTCCGAAATAAGCCTCGTTGTACTCGGCGGATGAAGAGTTCAAGATCAACTGCAGCGACTGCTGCATCTTTGAGCTCCGCAAGGTCTCCGCGATCGCCGCTTTGGCGTCGTTAAAATTCACGGTTTTCTTGCCTTCCATTTTATAAATGACATAGTTGGCGCCTTCCAGAATGGCGTCAGAAACCTGCCCCGGCTTTAAAGCCAGCACACGATTTTCATATTCGGCGGGCAGGCCGCCGCGGGTCACAGTACCGGAGGTGGGATCGCTGCCGCCCGATGATGAGACAGGGCTACCCAATACTTCCGATTGAAGCTTCATAAAGTCTTCGCCGGCCGCAGCTCTCTTTTTAATCTTGTCAGCCAAATCGCGGGCGGTGATAGCGGCGCCCTGGTATTTATATCCGGCCGGCGCCGGGGTGGGGATGGTGAGGCGGCGCATGGTGAACTGTTCGAACCGGGCGGGATTTCCCTGGTAGTAGGAGGTGAGCTCCTGGGCTGACGGCTCACCTTTATTGTGCACGTCATCCTGCAGCGCACCCGCCAGCAGGCTAAGCCGCGCCAGCTCCAATTTGGTTTTGACCAACGACTGCTTGTCGAGCGCGCTTCTTTCCGCGACGGCGGCCGCGGTGAGAAGTTGCACATACTTGGCGGCGACAGAGCGCCGGGCGCCAGGTCCGGCCTCGGGAGCCACCGCTGCGAGCACGCGGTCAAATTCCTCACGCGTAATGATCTTTCTGCATGACGGCGCGGGCGACGTGGCTGCCTTGCATAGGTTGATGGTGACTACGGGCGTCGCCGGGGCGATGGCCGCCGGAGCCGTGGCAGGGGCAGCACCGGCGCCGGAAGGCTGGGCGGGCTTCGCGGTAACGGGGACTTGGGCACTCGCAGCCAATGCCAGCAACAAAACGACAGGGATAAAGCGTAGCTTACAAATCATAGTGTTGGATTCAACGCGGGCGATGAGGAAGACCTTCCCGCGGAACTCGATTTTAGCACAGCTATCCGGCCTCACCGGCGCCATCAGCCTTTGCCGGCGAAAAGCGGGCCCCACCGGATGGCGCCATTCCCTGCGCCGAATATAACTCCAGGAGATCGGCCTTTCCCGCCTCATAACATTCGCAGGCGGCGGCTTCCAATCTTTCGCGATCGACAATGCGCATGCGTCCGCGACGGTAATCAATCAAACCGGCCTTCTGCAAAATTCCCGCGGCCAGAGTGACGCCGGCGCGGCGCACCCCCAGCATGGTGGCTACAAATTCCTGGGTGAGAAAGAAGCTATCGGATTCGACCCGATCGCTCACCGAAAGCAGCCAGCGCGCCAGGCGCTCTTCCACATGATGCAGACGGTTACAGGCCGCGGTGATCGCCATCTGTGACATGCGGGAGTCGACATAGCGCAGAAGCATCTGGTGATATTCAGGAAACTGCTTGAGAATTTGGGTTAAAATTCCGGCTTTGAGGATGTACCCGCTGCCTGCGATCTGCACCATCGCCTCATTGCGCACGAACTCCACGCCCAGCAGCAGCGG
>JBBSHD010000013.1:0-16189 GCA_038253455.1 Terriglobales bacterium
AACTGCGGCAACGACTCACTCACGCTTGCCTCGGTCACGATTTGCAATGTGACCGCGCGTCCCGGGGTTGAACCTAAAGACCTCGAAGCCGCAATCAATAAAGAGGTCGATGCCCTCCGTCAGGATGGACCCACCGCGGCGGAACTGGAGCGCGCGCGCAACGTGCAGCTCAGCCGCATCATCAACGGCCTGCAGCGTCTCGGCGGCTTTGGCGGCGTGGCCGACCTGATGGATCGCTATAACCAGTACCTGGGCGACCCCGGCTACCTGCCCAAGGACATCGCCCGCATTCAGCACGTCACCATCGCTTCGGTAAAAAAAGTTGCGGGAGAGACTTTTGCCGCCAACCAGCGCGTGGTGGTTTACACGGTGAAGGGCAAGAAGGTGTTGAACGACGTCCCCCGCAGCCCGGAAAACACCGACGCTGATGTGAAGCTGGTCAACCCGTACACTCCCGAGTTCGAAACCCAGCAGAATTGGCGCAAGACTCCGCCCACCGGCGGCCCGCTCTCTACGCTTAAGCTTCCCGTGCCCACGACATTTGCGCTCAGCAACGGGATGAAGGTCTATCTGCTCGAAGACCATTCCCTGCCGGTGCTCAGCGCATCGCTGGTCACCAAGGCGGGCAACGAGGCTGCACCCGAAGGTAAGGCAGGCCTCGCCGCATTCACCGCCCGCATGCTCACCGAAGGCACCACCACTCGCTCCTCCACCCAACTGGCGGAAGATGCCGCCAGCATCGGCGCCCAGTTGCAATCAAACGCGAACATGGACAAGGCGCAGGTCAACATTGACGCCTTGAGCAACAACACCGCCGCCGGATTGGAATTGCTCTCCGACGTGGCGTTGCATCCCGTATTCAAAGATGAAGAGGTGGAACGCATTCGCAAGCAGCGTCTGGGAGAAATACTGCAGGAAGGCGATCAGCCCATCGCGGCATTATTGCGGGTGGGCCAGAAGGCGCTGTACGGAGACCAGCCCTACGGCTTCACCAACGTGGGCACAACTCAATCGGTGAAGGCCACAACCCAGTCCGATCTCAAAGACTTCTGGTCGGCGCACTACAGCCCCCAAACCGCCGCGCTGGTGCTGGCCGGAGACGTGACCCAGAGAGAAGCAAAATCCCTGGCGGAAAAATATTTCGGCGGATGGAGAGGGAGCGCCCAAGGAGCGGCGGTTTCACTGCCGCCCACGCCCACCTCACCGGCGCGACGATTTGTAATCGTAGATAAGCCCGGCTCTCCGCAGACCGCTCTGTTTGCCTTCGGCTTCGGAGTACCGCGCAATACTCCCGAGTATCCGGCAATCATCGTCTTAAACAAGGTACTGGGAGGCCTGTTTTCCAGCCGCATCAACATGAACCTGCGCGAGAAGCACGGCTACACCTACGGCGGATCGTCTAACTTCTCATTCCTGCGAGAAGGCGGCCATTCTTCGCCGGCGCCAGGGTACGCACCGACGTAACCGCTCCCGCAGCCCAGGAATTGATATCAGAGCTGCAGCGCATCAGGACCGATCCCCCAAGCACGTCGGAGCTCAAGCTGGCGCAGGAAAACGCCCTGCGTTCCCTGCCCGCGCAATTCGAAACCGCAGGCGGCATCGCCCAGATGATGTCCGACATCTTCATCTACGGCCTGCCTCTCGACTACTACCAGAAACTCCCAGCCCAATTCGCCGCCGTAACCTCCGACCAGGTAGCCAAGGCAGCCCAAGACGACGTCCACCCAGAAAACGTGATCATAGTAGCCGTAGGCGACCGGGCAAAAATCGAATCCAGCCTGCAGAAACTAAATCTAGGCGCAATCGAAGTAAGGGACGCGGGTGGGGATTTGGTGAAGAAATAGGCGGTAAGGTAATACCTGTGCGGTTTGGAGTCCTTTCTGTCATGAGATTTTATTCGCCTTCTATTCGCCTGGCAGGTTAAACTGTAATTCAAAGTTAAACGCTAAGTCTTCTTGAGACCGAAAATGTCTGAGTGCGACATTCAGGATGGAAAGTTTTACGAGTTCTTCGCTGGCGGCGGCATGGCCCGCGCGGGCCTTGGCGATTCATGGACCTGCCTTTTTGCTAATGAGATTGACAAAAGGAAAGGGGCTGCTTATGTCCAAAACTGGGGCGATAAGGAACTTAAATTAGAGGATGTGGCGAGCCTAACGACGGAAGATCTGCCAGGTATACCGGATCTGGCATGGGCCTCGTTTCCATGCCAGGACCTTTCGCTTGCAGGAAACGGGGCAGGCTTGGAAGGATCGAGGTCAGGGACCTTTTGGCCGTTTTGGCGGCTGGTCGAGGGTCTCGAACGTGAAGGACGCGCTCCTTCTATTATTGTTCTCGAGAACGTGTGCGGAGCTCTTACTTCTCACGGAGGCCAAGCCTTCGCCGCATTAGCCGGCGCGCTTACCAGCGCTGGGTATCGCTTTGGCCCCCTCGTCATCGACGCGGTTAATTTTGTTCCGCAATCCCGCGCGAGGCTGTTTATCGTGGCGGTAAAATCCAACATCGAGCTTCCGCAACGCCTCATTCAAGAAAATCCGGACCCGCAATGGGCGCCCCACGGACTGGTTCAGGCACGGAAAAAGTTGAGTTCCCAATTGCGAAAGCAATGGCTTTGGTGGAACCTTCCTTCTCCGCCCCCTCGTACAATCGTATTCTCTGAACTCATCGAAGCTTCACCGAAGGGGGTTCTCTGGCACACGGAAGCCGAAACCCGCAGAATTTTGGATATGATGAGCCCTATCAATCTCGAGAAGGTTAACCAGGCTCGCAGGATGGGCAAAACAATCATAGGCACCGTATACAAGAGAACCAGGCCAGACGAAACAGGACGTCGTGTCCAGCGGGCAGAAATACGTTTTGACGAGATTTCAGGATGCTTGAGAACACCAGTAGGTGGTTCGAGCAGGCAAGTGGTTATGTTCGTGGAACCCGATCGCGTCCGGTCCCGTTTACTTTCTCCTCGAGAAGCCGCACGTCTCATGGGCCTTTCCGAATCGTATAAACTTCCCCAGAATTACAACGAAGCCTACCATCTAGCAGGCGATGGGTTGGTTGTTCCCGCCGTTCGTCATCTCGCCGATCACATCCTACGACCAGTTCTGGCAGCTGCTTGTTGGGGTCGCAACGCCACGGCCGCCTGACCATGACACGTAGCCGCACGGCCCACTCGGATCTCTCAACTGAGTTAGCTGCTTTCACAAAAGAAAAGAAATTCAGGGGCAAAGGACCGATTGCGGTTGCCCTTATTGTCACAGAACACGCCCGCAAGCGCGGCTTACCGCTTCACGCCGAAGACCTCCTGACTGAAGGTGGTGGGCAGGTATTGAACCTGGGACGAGGCGCCGTTCAAAATATTCTTGCCCGGCATGGCATCACGCGGGTTCTTGCCGCTGAAGGCGGGCGCACCAGCCGCGGCAGCTTGAATAACATGCGGGAGTGTGTGGCTTTTTTGAACAACCTTCATGCACAACACCGCGCCGATCTGGATGCCATAGAACTGTTCTGGATCGAACGCGTGAACGAATTCTTCTCCGGCAAGCCCTTTAAGATCGGACTCGATGGATCGCGTAGCTTGCGAGTTGTCGTCCGAGACCTGATTGGTCAGGCACAAGAGCGTCAAAAGTCCGGGCAAGGTACTCATTACGCTGGAGCGGTACTTCAGCACCTCGTCGGAGCAAAACTAGATTGCGCCCTAGGAGAAGGTCTTTTTCAACACAACAGCTTCTCTACCGCTGATTCGCCCGGGGGGCGTGCGGGTGATTTTCTGGTCGGCGATGTCGCTATTCACGTGACGACTGCGCCGGGCGAATCCGTGATAGAGCGCTGTCGCGATAATCTCAGTGACGGTCTTCGGCCCGTGCTTGTAACGATGCAGCGTGGTTTGGCGGCGGCCGAATCTCTAGCAGAGAACCTCGAAGTTGCCGATCGAATCGATTTTTTTGAGATTGAACAATTCATTGCACTTAATCTTTATGAATTTGGAAAATTTGCGGCGTCGGGTCGCGCTACTGCGGTCAAAGACCTCGTCGAACGCTATAACCAGATCGTTAGGGAATTTGAAACTGATCCAAGCTTATTAATAGAAATCCGCGGTTAATGGAATCTTCGGAGCAAAGAAGTCGGACGATGCGAGCTGTAAAAAGCATCGACACTCGCCCAGAACTTACTGTTCGTCGTTTGCTTCACCATATGGGATACCGTTACCGCTTGCATCGAAATGATCTTCCGGGTAAACCGGATATCGTATTCCCGAGCCGTCGAAAACTCATTTTTGTGAATGGATGTTTTTGGCATGGTCACCATTGCGCGCGGGGTGCCCGGCTTCCGGTCAACAATGCAAATTATTGGCAAGCCAAGATTGCGCGCAATAAATCACGGGACGCAGCGCATGTCCAAAGGTTGCGCAGTTTGGGCTGGAAGGCGACCACCGTGTGGGAGTGTCGCTTAAAGAATGAAGCCCAGCTCGCCGCACAATTGCAACGGTTTTTGAATCGGTAAGCGGCATGCGAGGCTGAAACAAGTGAACCGCCTAACTTTGAATTTCAGACGATCCGCCTCCCCCAGCGAAACTTTGCTTCCCGCAATGTGTTTTCAATCGGCAATTGAATCTTGCCATGCAATACGACAAGAAACAGCATTGATCAATCGTGGGCGCGGCGAGGCTCTCCGCGCCCTTCCTCAATACTGCCAGTTGACCGTGACCGACCCAATTCCGCCGGCGGGCACGGCGTAAGAGTGGGCCGCACCGTTTTCCGGCGTCACCGTTCCGTCGGCGGCGATCTTCACAAACCTGAATTGGATGGTCGCGCCCGCCGGCACCGATGCGTCAATCAGCCACGTTGGCGGATTGGGCGCCAGCATCGGCCCTACCGCCGCATCACGCGTGGTGATTCCCGCGCCTAGCTCAATGACCTCCCCAGTGAGGAATATCGCTCCGCCCGCTGCGGTCGGGGGAGCGTTGTTCACCGTGAAGGTTGTGGGAACCAGCGGCCCGGTTAGCACTGTGAATGGCGATAGATTCGACATCGCGCCGCTGCTGCTCACAACCTGGATGTTGTACCGGCCGGGAGTGACCCGCGGCGCAGTAAAAGTAATCGAGCTATCCGACCACGAATTGACTGCCGCCGAGGCGTTACCCACCAGCACCTTGCCGGTCGCGCTGCCAAACCCCTGACCGGAAACGGTCACGCCCATTCCCCCCTGTCCCAGCAGGGGCCCCACCGACCCAATTTGCGGCGCGCTGGCCGTCGGCGATATCTGCCACACCGCGACGGTATGCGTGGGCAGTGTAAATGCCGGGACCGGGTTGTTGCCGCCGGTCCCACTCCCCACCGTAATGCCCAGGCCGCCCATCAGGCCGTTGAGATAATCGGGATAGCTTCCCGAGGGCAGCGACGTGAACAAGCCGGTGATGCTGTAGCTTGCGGTTTCACTCTTGTTGACGGCCACCAGCGCCACCGAATTTCCAAACTGGCGCTCCAGGATGTACACGTCGCTGTTGATCCAGCGTTGTTGCGAGCCGCCATAGGCCAATGCGGGATTCGTCTGCCGCAGGGCCGCCATGCGACTGACCAGCGTGTATGCCCGTGTCTGCGTATCGAACTGCGACATCCAGATGCGGTTATACGGATCAGCGCCGCCGTTGGTGTCGTTGTGCAGGTACTGCTCGTCCCCATACAACATCACCGGGATGCCGCGGCACGCCAGCAGCAGCGCCAGCGCTTCATTCAGCCGGTTCTGATTGTTGTTTACGCTCAGCAACCGCGGGATGTCATGATTGTCAACGAAGGTCACCAGGTCGTTGGGCGAAGTGAAGTCGCTGTTCTCCCGGGTGATGGTGTTATCGATTTCATGGAAATCGCCATTGCTCGCGAAAACGTCGCGCATGGCATTGGCCAGCGGAAAATCGAGCAGAGACATTCCGCTGTGGTTGGCGAACTTATGCGAATCGTAATACAGAGGATCGCCGGTTCCGCCCTGAAACCATTCCCCAAAAATAAAAGATGGCCCGGCAGAAAAGGCCGAATTCGCCAGGCTGTACTCCCACCCCCAATTGGCGTGCTTGACCGCATCGATGCGGAAGGCGTCCACGCGATGGCCCATGAACTGCCGCAGCGAATCCTTTAAATACTTGTCGATCGTGGGGTTGTCCTGGTTCAGGTCTGCGAGGTCGAACAGCGTGAAATATTGCAACTGGTATGCGTCGCTGAAGTTGTTGATGCTCGGGTTGTGATGAAAATAAAGATTCGGATCGGGATTAAACTTCCCCACCAGCGTACCCGCATCGTACAGCGCGCCAAATTCATCGGTGTCATTCTGGTTGGAATGGTTGGGAGCGAAATCCACGATGACCCTGATTCCATTGGCATGCGCCGCGGCCACCATGCTGTCGAAGGCCGTCCAGCTATTACTCGCGTCGCCGAAATGCTCTTCGATGCGCTTCATGTCCCGCGCCCAGTAGCCGTGAAACGGTGCGTTGGGAGTGCCCACGTTGATGTTGTCCGCAGGCGGCGAAATCCAGATGGCCGTGATGCCCATACCCGCCAGATACGCCATCTTCTGCTGGATTCCGGCGAAGTCCCCGCCCCAATACATCTGGTAATTAGTGCGTGACGCGTCGAACAGGCCTTGGCTTTGGGCCGGATCATTGTTGGTCGCATCACCATCAAAGAACCGATCGGTCACGATCTGGTAGATGACTTGCTGCTTGAAATTACCGGTAGCTGCCGCAATGGGCGCGCCGCTCACCGTAAGGTTGACGGCCACGGAGTTCGATAGAGTCCCGCTGCTCCCTGAAAACGTGATGGGATAATTGCCGCGCGGAACCGATGGCCCTACCGCAAACGAAATGATCTGGTTCCCTCCCGCGGAGATAGAAAAGCCAGAAACCGGGGATGTTGAAACACCGGCGGGCAATCCCGCGATGCTGACCGTAATGGTCCCGCTGAACACCGAGCCGGGAGAGCTGTTGGTCGCAGTGGCGCTCAGGGTGACCGGGACCGCCGAAGAAGTTTGTGCCACCAGCAAGGAGCCTGGCGTAGCCGACAGCGCGAAACCAGGCGCGGGAGGAACAGCCACCGGCAACGGCACCGGCGCCGCCATCACCCCGCCGCTTCCACAACCAGCAACTATCAACAACAGCGCCGGCAGCACGCCGGCAAGCCATCGCCGCCGGCGCTCTCGCGCGACGCAATGGCCGCTCATTTCCCTGAATAAGATCCCTGTCATCAAGCCAAAGAGTACCACTGAACAATCAATTCGAAGTCGAGAGCCGTCCCTCTAAAGCAGTTTGTACCTATATCCGAGAACGCAGTCACCCTCGATCAGCACACCTCTTATATGAATTGTCTTTCCGAGCGCAGCCGAGGAACCCTTTGTCTCCTTTAAGCTGGTAGGAGTATCAGCCTGAATCAATGGATTCACCCGGCCGTCGAATTGGTTCTACGCGAAGCCTGCCTTTGAATTTGCCTGGCAAACCAGGAAGTCTTGCAGGGTTTTACTTAAATCGAGCCCGTCGGATTGGGGCTGTGCTCTTGGTGAAAGAATTGTTGCCTTCCGCGGTTAGAGTCAACGGCAGGCTACGCATAAAGTCTGACTGTCGATTCTTTGAGTCTGCGGCTCGGCCGGTTGGGCGGGTTGCGTCGAGGAAACAAAGGGTTCCTCGGCTTTCGCTCGGAATGACAATTCGCATAAAACGCATACTTCTGTCGCGCAGGACAGATAAAACGTTCCTCGACGTTTGCTCTAAATTACCATTCCACAAAGCTCGCGGCTGCGATTTCCAACCTGGTCTGAGGCCATCTTCAGAATGACAAACGGAGTGCAGGGTGCATCGCTCTTAATGGTCCGGTACGATCGCATACCCACTACGCACAAATTCCGCCTCATGCACCCGCGCCGGCGCTTTTCCCAATACGATTTTCACCCAATGCACCGCCGCGTTGCCGACGCAAGTCACCACCAAAGCCACCAGGAACATTGTGACCACCGCATCCAGCCGGTCGTTAAAGATCAATTGGCGCGCGGAAGGATCAAGCCCGTTAGCATGCGCCAGAAACCCTATACGTGGGTTGGAGCTGAACACCTTTTCAAACGCCCCGGTGAAAGTCACCGCCAGCAGCCAGACCAGCGGCATGAGAGTCACGAAGATATAGCGCGCCTTGTTCATCTTGAAGAGGATGGTCGTGGCCACACACAGAGCCACCGTCGCCAGCAATTGGTTGGCGATGCCAAACAACGGCCATAGCGAATTGATTCCGCCCAGCGGATCGCGAACGCCCTGCCACAGAAAATATCCCCAGCCCGCAACCATCAAAGCGCTGGTCACCAGCACGCTGGGGTACCAACCCGTCCGGCCCAACGGTTTCCACAGATGGCCCAGCCAGTCTTGCAGCATGAAGCGGCCTACCCGCGTGCCCGCATCCAGAATGGTGAGAATGAACAACGCCTCGAACATGATCGCGAAGTGGTACCAGATGCCCATCAGCGACGGGACACCCAGCGTCCGCGAAAAAATGTGGGCCATGCCCACGGCAAACGCGGGGGCCCCGCCGGTGCGATTGAGCAGGGTCTTTTCGCCCACCGCGGTGGCCAGGGCGCCGAGATCGGCGGCAGACACGGGAAATCCCCACGATGAAATCGTGGCGGCGGCGATGGCCGGCGACTGGCCTACGATACCCGCCGGGCTGTTGATCGCAAAATAAACTCCCGGCTGAATCACGCAGGCGGCGATCAGCGCCATGATGGCGACAAACGATTCGGTGGCCATCGCGCCATAACCCACCATGCGGGTCTCGCTTTCGCGCGAGATCATTTTGGGCGTGGTGCCGCTGGAAATCAACGCGTGAAACCCGCTCACCGCGCCGCACGCGATGGTAATGAACACAAAAGGAAAAATCTTTCCGGCAAATACCGGGCCGGTTCCATCCACAAAGCGAGTCAGCGCCGGCATCTGCAACGCCGGCCGAAGGACGATGATTCCCAGGGCCAGCGCGGCAATCGTCCCCAGCTTTACGAACGTGCTCAAATAATCGCGCGGCGCCAGCAGCAGCCATACCGGCAGCGCCGACGCAGCAAACCCATAGATAATGATGATCACCGCAAGGGTTGACGCGCTGAAGGTGAACCAACCTGACCACACTGGCGAATTTGAAACCCACTGCCCGGCAAATATCGATGCCAGCAATAATGCAAAGCCGATCACCGACGTCTCCAGCACTTTGCCCGGCCTGATGCGCCGCATGTAAACCCCCATCAGCATTGCGATGGGAAACGTCATGGCGATAGTGAACGTTCCCCACGGGCTGGATTTCAAGGCGTTGACCACGATCAACGCGGTCACTCCCAGCAGGATGGTAATGATGCTGATCACGGCAACGAAGGCCACGAACCCGCCAACCCTGCCGACCTCGTCGCGGGCCATTTGTCCCAGCGATTTTCCGTCGCGGCGCACCGAAAACAACAGGATGACGAAATCCTGCACGCATCCCGCCAGCACCGCGCCAATCAATATCCAGAGCGTGCCCGGCAGGTAGCCGAACTGGGCCGCCAGCACCGGACCGATCAGCGGCCCCGGCCCGGCAATAGCGGCAAAGTGGTGACCGAACACCACCCATTTATTCGAAGGGACAAAGTCGCGGCCATCCTCGAGGCGCTCGGCGGGCGTCGCTCGCAGGTCATCGAGGGCCAGCAATTTCGCGGCAATGAATGAGCTATAAAAGCGATATCCCAGCGAGTAGGTGCACAACGCCGCAATCACAAACCAGATGGCGTTAATGGTCTCAGATCGCCGCAGCGCGATCGTGGCAATCGCCGCAGCGCCCAGAACGGCGACACCCACCCAGGCGAGATTTCGGCTAATCCGGGACATGGTTTAAGTAGGATAAACTCGCTGCGCTATCATGCTTGCACGCCGCCGCGGGCCCGGGTTTCCTGAAGTAGCAGCGCCGCATAAATGAACTGGTTGAGCGGGACTTCCACTCCCAGGGTCTTGGCCGTCCTTATGATCACGCCGATGACAGCCTCGAGCTCAGACGGACGCCCTTCTTTGATATCGCGCTGCATGGATGCGGTGCCCTGCGGTGGAAGCGAATCGACAAACGCCATGGTCTTGTCGATGAGCCCGCCGTCAAGTTGAATCCCATTCGCCTTCGCGAGGCCGGAAATTTCCCGCATTGCCTGCTGCAACATTTGGCGGGTCTCAGGGTTTTGCCGGACCTCGCCAATGGGAGAGCGCGTCACCCCGCCCACCCCGCTCATCGGGGCGATGAACAACAGTTTCTGCCACAGTGAGGCGTCCAGATTCTCAGTGCTATCGACCTTCACGCCCGCCGACTTCAGCGCATCAGCAATCTCCGCCTCGCCGCCGGCTCCGTTGGCGCCGGCAATTCTGCCGATCGTAATTGAAGGCTCCATGCCGGCATGGCGCACATTGCCCGGCGATACAAGCGCCGCAATGATCCTGCAAACGCAGCCCAGAACGCGATCTTTGCCGATAACCTCGGCTACCTGGAATGGCGCCTCGATGCCGTTCTGCAGGGTCAGCACGAGGGTCGCAGGTCCAAGAACCGGCGCCAGCGCGCGCGCCGCCTCGGGCACCTGCCATGTTTTGACGCAAAGCATGATGGCATCCATAGGACCAAGCCCGCCCAGGGTGTCGGTCGCATCGACCGGCCACACCCTGTAGTTTCCCTTAGGACTTTCAAGGTGCAGGCCGTTCTCGCGCAACGCCCGGAGGTTGGCGCCGCGCGCCAGAAATGTAACCGCGTGACCAGCTTGCACCAGGCGAGCGCCGAAATAGCCGCCGACGCCTCCCGTGCCGTAGATGATTATCTTCATTGGGTCTTTGGAAGAATATAGACGTGATCTTAATCGAGGGGAACGAGACTTACAAAGTGGAGCTCTTCTTGTGTGAGCGAAGAACCCAGCGTTTTCTTTTAAGTGTGATCGTTCGCGGTGGCTCTTGATATGCCGGCGATCGTGAATTAAGCTGATACCACCCACCCCAAGCCGGGATGGCGGAACTGGCAGACGCAGCGGACTCAAAATCCGCCGGGCTCCGGCCCTTGGGGGTTCGATTCCCCCTCCCGGCACCAATTATAATAACTGCACCTACGCTCCCGCCAAACCCTCAACCAGGCGCATAAAATTTTTCTTGCCCGCTTTGAATCAAATTCAAACCGCAAATCTTCCCAGCCCAGCATTGTCATCTCTACCCAGGGTCGAAGACCCCGGGGCTCCTGCGGCGTAGCGGTGAGACCTTGAGTTTTCTCGGCACTGCCCTGTCTAAAGCGTAGTTTGATGTTATTTTGTTGAGGACTCACCCCGAGGCGCAGTGGACCTGAATTTCCTGATATGGCTGGCAGTAATCGGCCTGATCGTTCTTCTGTTGAAGCGGCGCGCTGCCAGCCGTGGCGAACCCTATTCCTGGCTGTATATCCTTTTCTTTTTCTCGGGATTTCCCGCGCTGATCTACCAGATCGTGTGGCAGCGCGCGTTATTTTCCATCTATGGAGTGAACATTCAGTCGGTCACCATGGTGGTGACCGCATTCATGCTGGGCTTGGGCCTGGGAAGCCTCGCCGGAGGAAAAATCTCAGTGACCTCGCGGCTCCCTTTGCTGGCCATCTTCGGAATCGCCGAACTGGGCATCGCCGTCTTCGGGGCCGTATCGCTGTTTTTGTTTCACTGGATCGCGCGTTACACCGCCGGGGCATCGCCGCTCGCGACCGCGGTCATCACTTTCCTGTTGCTGTTCATTCCCACCTGCCTGATGGGTTCCACCCTGCCGGTGCTGGTGGCCCACGTGGTCAGGAAATCGGGAAACGTAGGCCGCTCCGTCGGGCAGCTTTATTTTGTGAATACCCTGGGCTCAGCCATCGCATGTTTCATCGCCGCAGCCTTCCTGATGAGGCAGTTGGGTGAAACCGGCTCAGTACTTTCCGCAGCGGTACTGAATCTTTGCATCGGGATCACCGTTCTCGCCCTGGGCCTTTCTCGCAGCCAAACCGCTGGTGCGACTTCGAATAACCTGACGTCTCCGGGCGTGACTTCCGCGGCCACGCCTTCCGCCGCTATGACTTCGGTCTCCGTGGATTCGACCTCCGCTTTAGACCCGGGAACTTCCGCACCGGCTGCGCCGTCCTGCGAATCCGTGGCCGACAGCAGTTCGAACCTTTCCGGTTCCCCCGCCGAGGTTCTTGGCGAAGCGCCGGCGATGGCTCAAGCGCCGTTTTTGCTCGGTGTAGTAACCGCGTCTCTCGCAGGTTTCATCGCTCTGGGTTACGAGCTGCTCTGGTACCGCGTCATCTCCTTCGCCACCGGCGGCCTGGCTAAAAGTTTCGCTGTCCTTCTGGGGACATACCTCGCAGGCATCGCCGCCGGCTCCGTGCTGGCGCAAAACCTTTGCCGCCGGCAATCCAGCACGGCTGCCCGCGGATATTTCACCTGGATCGGCTTATTCGTGGTGGCCGCCAATCTTGCGGGATTCATGGTCGTCCCCTTCACCGCCGCAACCGCCGCCCACTGGGGATGGGCAGGCGCACTCCCCCTGGTATTCGCCGCCGCCGCCCTGCTGGGCGCCGTCTTCCCGCTCATCGCCCACGCCACCACCGCTCCCGATGCCAGGTCGGGCCAACATTTGAGTTACCTCTACCTCGGCAACATCGTGGGCTCCGCCGCCGGTAGCTTTGTCATGGGATTTATCCTGATGGATATCTTCCCCCTGCAAACCCTGGCCGCGGGCCTGGCGGTGCTGGGAGTCCTGACCGGAGCGGCCCTCTTGGCCGCAGCGCAGGTTTCCCCGCGCCGCCTCATGACCTCAATGGCAGCTTGCGTGGCCATTGCTGGTGTAGTGTGGCTGTCCGCGCCCGCTCTGTTCGTTCACGTCTATGAAAAACTTCAGTTCAAGCAACGATGGGTGGAGGGCTCCCCCGGCTTCACCCACGTGGTCGAGACCCGCAGCGGGGTGATCACGGTCACTCCTGACGCCACGATTTTTGGCGGGGGAATCTATGACGGAAAATTCAATACCGACCTGGTGCACGATTCCAACCTGATCGTGCGCGCCTACGCGATCAGCGCCTTCCATCCCGCGCCTAAGAACGTGCTGATGATCGGTCTCTCATCCGGGTCGTGGGCGCAGGTGATTGCCAGCCATCCCCAGGTGGAAAAACTGACCATTGTAGAAATCAATCCCGGCTACCTGCAATTGATCCCGCAATATCCCGCAGTGGCCAGCGTGCTGAAGAACCCCAAGGTAGAAATAGTGATCGACGATGGCCGCCGCTGGCTGCTGCGTAATCCGGCCAGCAAATTCGACATGATCGTGGCCAACAGCACCTATCACTGGCGATCAGGCGCCACCAACCTGCTGTCGCGCGATTTCCTCGAACTGGCGCGCAACCACCTGAACCCCGGCGGCGTGCATTACTACAACACCACCCAATCCCTCGATGTACTTCTCACCGGCGCTACCGTCTTCCCTTAGTCCCTGCGAGTCATGAATTTTGTGGCAGTCAGCGACTCCCCGCTCAAGATCGATAAAGATCGCTGGGAAAAAGTATTACTCGACTACCGCATCGACGGCCACCCAGTCCTCGACATGAACCGCGCTGCGGACCGCCAGGCATTACAAGACGCAATGGATCTGGCAGCCAACGCCGACCGGGCCAATCTGCAATGGGAAGCCATCGAATACAGCGCCACGTTCCTGCCTCGGCTGCAGAACCAGCGCATCGTGACTGATGACAACATGGGAAGTGAATGGCAGCAGTGATGCGCACAGTTGGCTAGGGTTAACCCAGCCAGATTGAACCGGAGATTTCACCTGCGCCGGTTCGTCCATTCCGCCAAACCCTCAAGAAGTGGCATGAAGCAATTCACTAGCGAACATGTCCTCTATAGGAATTGTCATCTCGACCGGAGACCGCGGGCCTTTGCGCGGGGTAGTGGAGAGACCTCGAGTTTGCTCTAGTTTTTGCTCGGGGTTGGTCTTGATTTTCTTCGGTGATGCTCTGGATGATCGCTCGGGGTTGCTCTGGATTTTCCATCCCGCCAAACCTCAAGCAGTTGCATGAAATAAAGCAGAAAGCGAACAACCCATCTCACTTGTCATCCTGGAGCGAGCCCTTGCTTCTTGTTCGAGCGAAGGACCCCGCGTTTTCTTTGCGGTGTGGTTGTTTGGAGTCGCTCTTGATTTTCCGTTCCGCCAAACCTCAAGCAGTTGCATGAAATAAAGCAGAAAGCGAACATCCCATCTCCCTTGTCATCCTGGAGCGAGCCCTAGCCTCTTGTTCGAGCGAAGGACCCCGCGTTTTCTTTGCGGTGTGGTCGTTTGGGTGCTCTTGCCACCCTAGTCACACTTACCATGTAATTATGCTATTTCATGGCATAATTGCATGGTAATGATTCCACGCCTCATACGGTCCAGGGTTGCCCAACTGCTGGAGCAGTTTCCCGCAGTGGCCGTCCTGGGGCCACGCCAGGTGGGGAAGACGACACTCGCCCTGGCCCTCGCCGAGACGATGGGTGAAAACGCTCTCTATCTCGACTTGGAGGTGCCCTCCGACCGCGCTAAGCTTTCCGATCCCGAACTGTATCTCAAGCAGCACGAAAACAAGCTGGTTATTCTGGATGAAATACACCGGCTGCCAGGACTCTTTGAAACCCTGCGCAGCCTGATCGACCGGCGCCGGCGAAAAGGAAATCGCAGCCGCCATTTCCTGCTGCTGGGATCAGCTTCTATCGACCTTCTGCATCAGTCGTCCGAGACACTGGCGGGACGTATCGCCTATGAGGAACTCACGCCATTCACCGTTGCCGAAGTCGCTCACTCCGATGCAAACGTCCCCAGCCGCTTGTGGGTGCGCGGCGGTTTTCCAGACAGCTTTCTCGCCTCCACCGAGGAGCGCAGTCTGCGTTGGCGCACCGCTTTCCTACAAACGTACCTTGAACGCGATGTGCCCGCACTCGGGCCGCGTGTTCCAGCGGAAACGCTGCGGCGCTATTGGCAGATGCTGGCGCACAATCAGGGCCAGATGCTGAATGCGGCGCAACTGGCCGGCAGCCTCGGTGTCAGCGGTCATACCGTCGCTCGTTACCTCGACATCATGGTGGATTTGCTTCTGGTCCGCCGTTTGCAACCATGGGCTGCCAATGCCAGGAAGCGGCTGGTTCGCACCCCTAAAGTCTATGTGCGTGATAGCGGCCTGCTGCACGCTCTGCTGGACATCCGCGATCAAGAAGGGTTGTTAGGACATCCGGTCGTAGGCGCAAGCTGGGAAGGAATGATGATCGAAAACATTCTCAACATCTTGCCGGCCAGCGCCCGGCCCACGTTCTATCGCAGTGCCGCGGGAGCAGAGATCGACCTGGTGATCGAGTTCAATTCAAAGCAGCGATGGGCCATCGAAATCAAGCGATCAATCAGTAATCCCAGGCCGAGCAAGGGTTTCTACATAGCGTGCGAACACATTAAGGCCACTAAACAGATTGTTCTCTATCCCGGCGAAGAGAGTTTTAAGCTCGACGCGAAAACCGATGTGATGCCGTTGAAGACATTTTTGCAGACAGATCTATAGTGATGGGTTGTCTTCGACAGGGCAAACGTCGCTAACTGTCAGCGTGCCGCCCCCGTCTTCCCCGTCATCTCGCGAATAATCTTCGCCTCCTGCTCGCGATACGGTCTTCCATCGGCGTAAAAAACGTCATGAAACCAGATGGGCGGGCCTTCGAGTACGTAAGGTTTCTGCCATGAATCCCAGGGAAAGTTAGTTTGGGTCTTCCCCACGACGAACCCCCAATTGATGGCGCCGACGTGATGTTTGCCGGCTATGGGCAGGATGGTGTCAAAGGTGCTCCCTACTGATCGCGCCATGTATTCGGTGCAGATGATGGGACGATGGTATGACTCGAGCATCCCGACCTCGCGCTCGAAATCTTCGGGCCAGCCGTAGTTGTGGAATGAGATCACGTCGGATTGCTCCATTTGGGTGTGCTGGATGGGAGTGAGTTTTTCGGGCGCGGAAATGTCTCCATCCCACACTCCACTGGTCAGCGGCTGCGTGGGATGCACCGCCCGCGCCCAGGTGAACACCTGCGGCAGCAGCGCCGCCACCAGCTCGCGCTTGTTCTTGGGCTCCATCGCCGACCAGGGCGGGCCGTTGGTGTTGTTGGGTTCGTTCCACACGTCCCA
>JBBSHD010000014.1:0-15901 GCA_038253455.1 Terriglobales bacterium
AAGCCCAAAGCCGCAAAGGCGGCGAGCAAAGAGGCCGCCAAACCCGTAGCCAAAGCCGCGCCGGCCACATCCGACGCTGATTTGCTCGATCTCAACACCGCCACCAAGGAACAATTTGACGCTCTTCCGGGAATTGGCAGCGCGTATTCCCAGAAGATCATCGACGGCCGCCCTTATCGGATGAAGACTGATCTGACGCGGAAAAAGATCGTTCCAGCTGCAACCTACAAAAAGATCGTCGACAAAGTGGTCGCCCGCCAGGCAGACAAGCTCATGGCAGCCACAAAAAAGAAGTAATTTCCAGTTCTTTGCAATACCACGCCCTCCGGCCTCATTCCGGCGGGCGTTTTTTTGTCTTCCCCAGTCTCAATTTCCATTTTGTAAATCTTTTGTAAATCACTGATATATCAGCACCTAACGCGAAATTGAGGCGTCTAACCCACAAGCAATATACTTCTTCCTGGGTGCATCCTTATGAGCTCTTCTACACCGGGTCACTGTCTGAAAACCGCTCGCTCGCGCGGCTTCGCGGCAACCTTGGCGCTGGGGTTGTTCGCGGCGTTGTGCTCGGTGGTTAGCGCCGCGCCGGACGCAAATGCTCAGGCCGCCGCCCCTGTGACTCGTTCGGTGGGCGCGATTAAAGCCATCGATGGAAACCACATCACGATGTCTCCCGATTCCGGTTCCGACCTACAAATTCTGGTCGATGACTCCACCAGGCTGCTGCGCACCAATCCCGGCGAAACCGACTTGAAGAATGCGGTCGCGATCAAGCTGAGCGACTTGCAAACCGGCGACCGAATGCTGGTAAGGGGAAAACTTGCCGGGGACGGCAAGACCCTGGCGCCCTCGATTATCGTGGTGCTGAAGAAAAGCGACCTCTCTGATCTGCAGCAGCGGCAACTCCAGGATTGGCAGAAACGCGGAGTGGGCGGGCTGGTTCGCGCAGTGGATGCGGCCGCGGGAACCGTGACGATATCCGTGGCGGCGCCCTCGGGCAATAAGAATATGCTCGTGCGTTCCGCAAAAAACACCACCGTGCGGCGCTACGCTCTTGATTCAGTAAAATTTGACGACGCCAAACGCAGTTCGCTGGCCGACATCAAGCCGGGTGACCAGCTTCGTGCGCGTGGCGCTTCCAGTGCCGACGGCGCTGAACTCACCGCGGAAGAAATAGTTTCCGGCTCCTTCCGCAATATCGCCGGAACAATTCAATCCGCCAACCTCGGCGCGCACACCATCACCATCATGGACTTTTTCACCAGGAAGCCTATTACAGTGCGCTTCAGCAGCGACTCACAGCTCCGGAAACTTCCGCCCATGATTGCCCAGCGGATTGCAATGCGCTTGAAAGGTGGAGCGCCGGGCGCCGGCGCCCCCGCCGCGGGCGCCCCGCCAGCGGGAATGTCCAGCCCCTCGTCGGCACGCGACGCTTCAGCGTCCACAGCCGCCCCGGGAGATTCTGAACGAGCGCGGGGCGGCAACCGGGGTCCGGGCGGGGATTTTGACCGCACGAGAGGTCCCGGCGGGGGCCGTCCAGGTGGCGGCGCCGCGGACATGCAACAAATACTTAGCCGGATGCCTCCGCTCGATCCCGCGGAATTGCTAAAAGGTGATGCAGTAATGCTTGTGGCCACCGGCGGCGTACAGCCTACAGCCATCACGTTGCTGACTGGCGTCGAGGCGATTCTGACCGCATCCCCGGACGGAAGTTCCGCGGCCTCGCTGTTGTCGCCTTGGAACCTTGCATCATCGGCAGCCGACGCTGCCATTAGCCAGTAAGCAGGAAACTTCCAAGTTGTGAGGGTTTGATGAGAAGCAGTTCGCGGCATTCTTTTTTGTTCACCTTGATTATTTTCCTGGGACTGATGATGGGCAGCCTGCTTGCGCAGGTTTCCACGGGGACACTTCGAGGCCAGGTCACTGACCCTTCGGGCGCGGTAGTGCCAGGCGCGGTCGTCTCCGCCAGGATGTCGGCCGGAACTGCAGTGACTGCGACCAGTAATGGGCAGGGCAACTACGACGTGAAGGGACTGGCTCCCGGGCAGTACACCGTGACCGCGGTGGCCAAAGGATTTGCCGCCTCGGAGCTGCCCTACGTTGAAGTGGTGGCCGGTAAGTCGCAAACTCTCGATATCCAGATGGGAATCGTGGTGCAGCAGCAGGAAGTGCAGGTGCAGGCAGACAGCAGCGCGGTGAATACTGATCCCACGAATAACGTGGGCGCCATTGTGCTTAAGGGCAAAGACCTGGAAGCGCTCTCGGATGATCCGGACGAGCTGGTGCGGGACCTTCAGGCCCTTGCCGGCCCATCCGCCGGCCCTAACGGCGGCCAGATTTACATCGATGGCTTCACCGGCGGCCAGCTCCCGCCTAAAGCATCAATCCGCGAAATCCGAATCAATCAGAACCCATTTTCCGCACAGTTCGACCGTCTTGGCATGGGACGGATCGAAGTATTTACCAAGCCGGGCAGCGATAAATTTCATGGCCAGGTCAGATTTAATTTTAATAACTCAGCTCTGAACACGCGCAATCCCTTTGCCCCCGCCTCCCCTGCTTATCAGATGGAAGAATTTGAAGGTAATTTGAGCGGGCCGGTCAGCAAGAAGTCTTCTTTCTTCGTGAACGCTGAGCAGCGCGACATCAATGAAGCTTCCGTGATCAACGCCTTCGTGCTGGATTCGTCTTTTAATCCCACGCCATTTACCCAAGCCATTCTCAACCCTCGCAAGCGAACCTCCTTGAGCTTCCGGCTCGACGATCAATTGACTGCCAGCAACACCCTGACGGCAAGGTTTCAATTCAACCACGACGACAGCCGGAACGGCGGCATAGGTCTTTTCTCCTTGCCCTCACAGGCTTTTAACGGCAGCAGCTTTGACGAAAACGTGCAAGTGAGCGATACCCAGATTCTTTCTCCGAAATTGATTAATGAAACCCGCTTTCAATACATCCGGTCCCACAATCAGCAGCGCTCTCTGGATTTTTCTCCGACCATTCTTGTGCCCGGATCATTTACTGGTGGAGGAAATCGCCTGGGGACCACCGCCTCCGACACTAACCGTTATGAGCTGCAAAACTACACCTCCGCGTCGCACGGGAACCATTTTTTGAAATTTGGCGGGCGGCTGCGGGCGGTGACCCTGGCTAACCAATCCACCGGAAACTTTAATGGGAGCTATACGTTTTCTTCACTGGACGCCTACCGCATCACCCAGATGGGAATCCAGAACGGCCAGACCGCCGCACAAATTCGCGCCGCCGGCGGAGGCGCCAGCCAGTATTCCGTGGTCTTGGGCAATCCTCTAGCCACCGAATCCGGCGTGGATGTCGGTCTTTATGCCGAGGATGACTGGAAGCTGCGGCCCAACTTTACTCTGAGCTACGGCTTGCGCTTCGAGAGCCAGAGCAATATTCACGATCATGCGGATTTTGCTCCGCGCGTCGGTTTTGCCTGGGGTCTGGGTCACGCACAGGGAATACCGAAAACAGTTCTGCGAGGCGGCTTCGGATTATTTTATGACCGGTTCTCCGATGATCTTGTATTGCAGGCCCTGCGGCTGAACGGCGCCAACGAACAGCAGGTCGTAACCGCCTTGCCGGATTTTTTCCCCAACGCTCCAGCTCCCGGCTTGCTGGTGGGCGCGCAATCTTCGCCAACCATTTACCGGCTCGACCCTCGCCTGCGCTCTCCCTACGTGATGCAAGGCGCCATGACCCTGGAAAGACAGCTTTCCAAGAGTTCTACTTTGTCCGTGACCTACCTGGCCTCGCGGGGAATTCACCAGTTTCTGTCGCTGAATATCAACGCCCCTCTGCCGGGCACGTTTAATCCCGCGGTTCCCGGGAGCGGCGTCCGACCGCTGGGCGGCACTTCTAACATTTACCAATACGAATCGGAAGGCCTCTTCAAGCAAAAGCAGCTCATCGTCAACATGAGCACCAGGTTGGGAGCGAAGCTTAGTTTGTTCGGTTTTTACAGCCTCAGTTACGCGGATGCAAATACCGCGAGCGCATCTAGTTTCCCGTCAAACCAGTACGATATATCGCGGGATTACGGTCGAGCGTCGTTCGATATCCGCAATCGCGTCTTTATCGGCGGCTCAATCTCTCTGCCGCATTCCATTCGTCTCAGCCCGTTCATCATCGCCAACTCAGGCCCGCCGTTTAACATCACCGCGGGAAGAGATTTGAATGGCGATTCCATATTTAACGATCGTCCGGCCTTTGCTGCCAATCCTTCGGCGCCGGGTGTCGTTGCCACTAAATACGGCTTTTTCGATGTTTCGCCTGCGGCCCCGGCTAATCCCATCCCGATCAACTACGGCGAGGGACCGGGGCAATTCACATTTAACCTGCGCGCAGGCAAGACCTGGGGATTCGGCAAGACGGTCGCAGGCGCCGGCGGCGCGCCGGACGGCGGCAGAGGTGGTGGCGGTTTTGGCGGAGGCGGACGCGGCGGCCCCGGCGGCCCCGGCGGCCCCGGAGGACCGATGATCGCGTTGAATGGTAGAGGAGGAGGGGAAGGAAATCGAGGAGCAGGTTCAGATCACCGCTACAACTTAACCTTTAACGTTTCCGCTCGCAATCTTTTCAACACCGTAAACGCCGCGGCCCCGGTAGGGAACCTGACCTCGCCATTGTTTGGCCGCTCCAATGCGCTTGCAGGTGGCCCGTTTGGATCGCCCGCCGCCAACCGGCGAGTGGAAATGCAACTGCAATTCTCGTTTTGAGCGCGGGCGGGTAAAGGCTGATCGGGGACAAATGAAAACCTCGCTCCTTATATGAATTGTCATTCCGAGCGGCAGCCGAGGAACCCTTTGTTTCCTCAAAGTCTTTAGGAGTGTCAGCCTGAATCAACGGATTCACCGGGCCTTCGAATTGGTTCTACGCGCAGCCTGCCTTTGAATCGTCTGTCCGTGGGCTTCCGGCTACTCGATCAACGGCGGTTATCGGTCACACCAACTTTGAAAGTGCCCTGATAGCATCCAATCTTCCTCCCCGCAATACAAAGCCCATGCTACCCGCTAAAATAGCAAGCCAACATGGCACACCGCGCAGTGAGTTCGAGTAAGGCGGCGCCCGGTCGTCAGTTCGCTGCGATTGACTCCATTCTTTTTGTCGGGCTCGTGGCGCTCCTGATGTTCGGACCGCTTGCTTTTGGGGGCGTTGAGCCCTGGGCGATCGCGCTCCTCGAAGGCGCATCAGCACTTCTGTTTGCGCTGTGGACGTTTTGCCAGTGGCGCCAAGGCGGCCTGAAGCTTCCGGCGACGCCAATGGCAATGCCTTTTCTGGTATTCCTGGCGTTGATCGCCATCCAGCTATTGTTTTCATTGACTGCATACCGCTATGCCACATATGCAGCCCTCGCCCTCGCGGTGGCTTATTTTTTTATTTTTGTCGTGTCAGCCCACAGCTTCAGGACCGAGCGCCATCTTGCACAGGCCGCGCTGGCCTTTGGCGCCTACGGATTTCTGGTCGCAGTCTTTGGCGTCATTCAGAGCGTCACCTACAACGGGAAAATTTACTGGATGCGCACCCTCGATGAAGGCTCCGTTCCTTTCGGGCCTTATGTCAACCACAACCATTATGCGGGCCTCATGGAGATGCTCGCACCCATTCCCTTGGCCGTGCTTTTCACGCCTGAGTTTCCCCGGCCGCAGCGCGTCATTGCAGGCTTTGCCGCGGTTGTTATGGGAGGGTCCATTTTCGTAAGCCTCTCGCGCGGCGGAATGGTCGCCTTCCTGGTGGAGGTCATCTTTCTCTGGGTGGCGCTGCACGGGGTGCGCAGCGGGCGGCGCTCGCTGTTGACCCTGGGTGCGATGGTGGCGATCACCGCGTCATTTCTGGTGTGGTTCAACGGCAGCCAGTTTGTAGATCGCATCACCGACACTCCCGCTGAATGGAATAGTGAACGCGCCCACGGGCGCTGGGCCACCACCAAAGATGCCTGGAGGATGTTTCTGGGCAAACCTCTCACTGGTTTCGGGCTGGACGTCTTCCCGGTTGTGTATCCTCGCTACCGGTCGTATTACACCAATGATTTTGTGAACCAGGCGCACAATGATCACGTGCAGTTGCTGGTGGAAACCGGCATCGCGGGCTACGGAATCATGTTCTGGTTCGTGGTGCAACTCTACCGCAGGGGAATACGGAAACTGAGGGACGCGCCCCCCATCGCCACCCGGGTGATGACCGCAGCCGCAATGGCGGGCTGCACCGGACTGCTGATCCACGGGTTCAGCGATTTTAACTTTCATATCCCCGCGAATGCCGCGATGTTCTGGGCCTTCAGTGCACTGGCCGGCGCTGCCCCTGAAGTCGAGACTCCCGAAGCTTTCACCGACGTAAAACCAGACGCACGGTCGCAGCGCCCTCAATGACGTCGGAAATCGAGCCGGAAAGCGTGTCGGTCGAGTCGCTGCAACAGGCGCGCGTTGACTTGCAGCGCTGGATGGAAACTCGCCAGTTCAAAGGCCACGACCCTTTCGATCTGCTCAATTCGCCGCGGCTGGCGGGGCGTTGGCCGCATCGATTTCCATTCAACATATTGCTGATCCAGGCAGGCAAGCGCCTGGGCTCGCTGCCACTGCGCCAGTGGCTGCGCGTGCCGGGCAGCGTCAATCCTAAAACGCTGGGCCTGGCGCTCTCGGCATATTGTGATTTGAACCGGTGCGGAGAAGACAATATCGCGCAGGCGGAATCAGTAATCTTATTGTTGGCACGATGGCGCAGTCCGCGGGAAGACGAATTTTGCTGGGGATACGATTGGGACTACTATTCGCTGCGCGGCTCAGTGATGCCGGCACATTTTCCCAACGCAGTGGCCACCGTTTTCTGCGCGCGCGCGCTGCTCGATGCCGCCAAGCAATTCCACAGCAGGGCAGCGGAAGAGATGGCGCTGTCCGCGGCGCGATTCCTGGCTACGCGGCTCAATCATTCTTTCGCAACCAAAGATCTGCTGTGTTTCAGCTACACCCCTAATGATCGCACCCGCATTTATAACAGCAGCTTGTTGACCGGCGCCTTCCTGGCCCGCGCCGGGCAGTCCATCGGCAATCGCAATTACCTCGATCTGGCCCAGCGCAGCATGCGCTACGCGGTTGAACAACAACAGCCGGATGGCTCGTGGTATTACGGTGCGGGCCGCAGACAGCGCTGGATAGACCAGTTTCACACCGGATACAATCTGGATGCGCTGCTGGATTATCGCAATGCCACTACCGACCGATCGTTTGATTCCGCCATGCAGCGCGGGTACCAGTTTTACAAAAATAATTTCTTTCTTCCCGACATGACTCCCAAGTATTTTTCCCGTAGGGTATATCCCGTGGATATACATTCCTGCGCGCAAGCCATTTTGACATTTTGCGACTTCTGGGATGAGGATAGCGAGGCCCCGAGTCTTGCCATCCGCAGCGCGCAATATTGCCTGCGAAATATGCGCAGCGACTCGAGGTCTTTCTTCTACCAGCGACACCGGTTCCGCACTGACCGTACCCCGTACATGCGATGGGGCCAGGCGTGGATGCTGCACGCGCTGGCGCGGTTGGAATCAAGAATGCACGCTCGCGAAACCCATGCATAACCGCGATCAATCGCCGGAGCGTGACCCATGTGCGGCATAGCCGGGACCCTGATCTTCGAGGGGACAGACGCCGCCGTGGATCGGGCGTTGCTGAAACGCATGGGATCGGTGATGTCGCATCGCGGGCCCGACGGCGAAGGGGAGTGGGTATCTCCGGACGGCAAAACCGGCTTCGCTCACCGGCGACTGGCGATCATTGATCTTGCCGCCGCGGCCGCCCAGCCCATGTGCAACGAAGATGCATCCCTTTGGATCGTTTTTAACGGCGAAATTTATAATCACGCTGAAATTCGGACTCAGCTTGAAAATTACGGGCACACCTGGAAGACCGATCACTCCGATACCGAGGTCATTCTGCATGCCTTTGAGCAATGGGGCATTGAATGCGTAAACCGCTTTCGCGGAATGTTTGCCATTGCTCTGTGGGACGAGGCCGCCCGAAAACTATGGCTGATCCGCGATCGCATCGGGATCAAGCCGATTTACTACTCGGTGCATCACGGCCGGCTTAATTTCGCATCGGAAATCAAGGCCCTGCTCGTCGATCCGCAGCAGTCGCGCGCCATCGACGAAGAATCGCTGTACCACTATCTGTCTTTTCTGGCCGCCCCCGCGCCGCAAACCCTGTTTGCCGGAATCAAAAAAGTTCCCGCGGCCACCTGGTTGTGCTTCGACGAAACCGGCGAAGTCACCGAACACCGCTATTGGGAGGTGTGGGACCACGTCACCGATCTTTCCCGCGCCAGCGAGGCGGAAGTTGCCGAGCGGCTGATCGTCGAGCTTCGCACCGCGGTGCAGTTGCGTAAAGTGAGCGACGTGCCGGTGGGAGTGTTCCTTTCCGGCGGGCTTGACTCCAGCACCAATACCGCGCTGTTCAGCGAGGGCGAGCATTCCCCGGTGAAGACTTTCTCGGTAGGGTACGATCGCGAGTATCCGAGCTATCCCAATGAATTACGGTTTGCCCGCCGCATGGCCGATTACTGCGGATGCGACCACCACGAACGAATCCTATCCCAGGGCGATCTGATCGATTTTCTGCCGCGCATGGTGTACCTGCAGGATGAGCCGCTGGCCGACCCCGTCTGTGTGCCTTTCTACTATGTTTCGCAACTGGCCCGCCGCCAGGGAGTGACCGTCTGCCAGGCGGGCGAGGGCTCGGACGAGCTGTTCTGCGGGTATTCATCGTGGAAGACGCTGTTGCAATTGCAGAAGTGGGATGACCTGCCGTCGCCGCTTTTTATCAAAAAGTGGGCCATGCATTCTCTTTCAGCGGGGGGGAAAGGGCGGAGCTTCCAATACGAATTTCTGCGGCGCAGCGTCAATGACCAGCCCATTTTCTGGGGCGGCGCCGAAGCTTTTACCGAGATCCACAAGAAGCGGTTGTTTTCCCCGCGCATGCGCGAGCGCTTCAACGGCTTCGATTCCTGGGAAGCGCTGCAACCGATCCGCCAGCGCTTCGAGGCCAAATCTGAATTTCCTTCAAATCTGAACTGGATGAGCTACCTCGATTTGAACCTCAGGCTGCCCGACCTGTTGCTCATGAGAGTGGATAAGATGAGCATGGGCGTGGGCCTCGAAGGCCGGGTGCCGTTCCTCGACCATAAATTCGTGGAGTTCGCGATGAGTATTCCGGTGGAAATGAAGCTTTGCAAAGGCGACACCAAGCACATCCTCAAAAAAGCGGTGACCGGCCTGGTGCCCGATGACTTGATCCATCGCCGAAAGCAGGGGTTTGGCGCTCCTGTGTATGAATGGTTTTTTGAAGAGTTGGGAAGTGTTGCCAGGACAAAGATAGAAAAATTCTGCAAAGAAACTGACGTTTTTGACACTGATGAAATTGACCAATTGTTTCAGCGAGGCGATGCCAAGCACGTCTGGCGCCTGATGAACCTTGCGATGTGGTGGGAGCAATTTATCGCCGAAACTTCCGGGTACCAGATACCGGAAGCGTAGCATTGAATTCTCGGTTAAGCTTTCTGTTCGCCATAACTCAATGATCTAAATGGAGAACCTTCAACAATCCCGGGTCAACATCGCCGGCTGTCCGGTGGATGCGCTTTCTTTTGCGGAGTGCGTTGCCATACTGGACCGCTGCATCCAGAATCGCGAGCCGGCGCAGGTGGTGTTTGTAAACGCCGCCAAGGTGGTGCATTTCCAGGAAGATGCGCAACTGAATGTGGCGATGCGCAGCGCCAGCCTGTTGCTGGCGGATGGAATTCCGGTGATCTGGGCATCCCGCCTTCTAGGGCGACCATTGCCGGAAAGAATTGCGGGCATCGACCTGGCGGAAGCCATGGTCGAGCTCTGTGCCCGGCGGGAATACAGGGTATTTTTTCTGGGCGCCCGGTCCGAGGTACTTGCGTTGGCCCTGACAGAACTACAACGCCGCCACCCGGCGTTGATCGTTGCCGGCTCCCATGATGGATATTTCACTCCGGAAAAAGAAGCTGACTTGATCTCCGAAATCAATGAGAGCAGGGCCGACCTGCTCCTGCTCGGGTTAGGCACCCCGCAAAAAGAGCTTTGGGCAGCGCGCTATCGCCCGTTCTTGAATGTTCCTGTGGTGCAGTGTGCCGGGGGAAGCTTCGATGTGATGGCGGGAATCACGCGGCGTGCGCCCCGTTGGATGCAAGTCAATGGGCTGGAATGGTCCTACAGACTATTGCAGGAGCCGCGAAGAATGTGGCGGCGCTACCTGCACACCAATCCCCGGTTCGTATGGCTGGTCCTGAAAGATTTGATGGGACAAAGAGTCGGAAGCGTAAAACGACAGGTCTCGTCCGAATAAGTAAAACGCGGTACTCCGTCCAGATCGTGCGACGGGCGAGTCAGGTTTGATTAACGACCGGGACTGGGGGTGCTCGTACTGGTGCTGCCTTTCGAATCGGTGGTGGATCCGACGGTTCCCGCAGCGCCGGCGATGGCGCCGATGCCGGCAAGCGTCGAAAGCGATCCAACCGACGTGATGGGAGTTACCGCCGCGGTTGCGGTCACGGCAGCGCCGGGGGCTGCTTCGGGCAGAATGTCCACTGCCAAAGCAAGGTTGGCAGCGCTCAGGGGTCCGATCTCGCCGGTGGCTGATACCGTAACACTTTGTCCCGCGCCCACCGTAACACTAGCCATCGCGCCCAGCAGGCTGGTGACAACCACCGCTCCGGAGAAGACGTTGACCGTCGTAACCCCGTTTAGAAAAACTACTTCGAAATCCGTGCCGATGACGCCGGCCACCGCAGTCGGGGTCTTCACTTCAAATTTTCCACCCGCGCGCGTAATCGACGATACCTGGCTGCGAACCCGCCCGTAGTTGAGCTCGAGCGAGGTTTGTTGGGTGTTCTCATCATGCTGCGCTACTTTCAATTCGGTCGCGTTACCGACGGAAAGGAATGACCCGTCGCGAAAACCCAGGCGCATTCTTCCCGTGGGACCGGTCTTCACCACGTCGTTCCACATCAATTCCTGGTGCAGTTTGGCCTTGCTTCCATTGCGGTCGGCGCCGGGAATCAGGGCGCGGATGTCACCGGCGGTCTGTCCCGCGGGGGTCGCGGTCTGGGCTGTTACCGCTGGAACGAACGAGAACAAAAGGGCTAATGCCACGGTTCGGCGCCACGACGTGATGCTCTTCATTCTTAGGTCCTCGGTTGCGGTAATAGAAGCGGTTAAACCTTAGATGCGTCTGCAATTCTAGAGGAAACCGGGGATAGAAGTAAATTGTTTATTTTTGAGAAGCACTGGCACAATAGTCCAGACAGAAGTCTAAATTGGAATTTCCGGAAGGTATTTTTGCTTTTTGATCCTTATTCCCGGCTTTTGCACCCGGATTTATCAGCAAACGAGACCGCCTGGCCTGATGGCAAAAGCTGATTTTCCCGGCCTCCCGTATTGATCAAAAGCGGTCCGGCGACAGAAATTACGTGGATCATTCCCCCCACGCGGCCCACATGGAACTTCACCGGATTGCGGGACGCGGAAAAGACTGCCACGTGATCGGCCCTGACCGAGGGCCCGGAGGTTCCTGAAACCGTGATGACCCCGCACCATAGATAAAAAACTCCGGCGCTGTAGCCGGCTTGCGAATTGGCGGCGATCACCGCAATCGAATCAGGCAGCACGAAAGTGCCGCTGCCTTCCAGGGTTTGAATGGAGGCGCCGGGGTAAATTCCGGTCATTTTCCTGATGAACTGCCCGTCGAGAATGACTGCTCCCTTGGGAAAAAATAGAGCGCCTCCCGGGTTTGCCGCTGGACTGCTCCCCAATGAAGCCATCAGCAATGCGGCGAGGACCCATCTGATCGAGTGAGCCCTCACTGCGGCGCCTCCACGATGCGGAAATCATCGAGCCAGAGCCGGCCTCGAACTACGGGCTCTGGGGGCCGGCGAACGATGCGCACGGTCACCAGCCGGGTGGCGGGACCGGTGACGAAATCACCTCGAACTCCCTGCCAGCCCGCGGAATCAGCAACCTCGCCGGTGAGCAACAGGGTTGAGTGGCTGATCTCATCGGTGATGGCGATGCGGGGCAGGCTGGCGCTTTGCAATGATTCTGTCCGCGTGAACACTGAAAACGAATAGTGGGTTGTCGGCTTCACCGGAACATATTGGATCCACCCGGAATCCTCGCGGCTCTCGTGATAGTTGATCACCAGGGCGCGCTGGCCGCTATGCGCCGACGCCGCATCCGTTGACACGTTGCTTTCGGCTGATCCGCCGGAGCGCCAGTCGAATCCTCCGTTGAGAATCTCCTGCTCAAGGCCGGAGTTGACCATCAGGTTGCTAGGGCTCGTTTCGTAGGCCGCCATAGCCGGCGTTGCCGCGATCATCTGTTGCCACACCCGGCGGGCCTCATCGGCCATTCCGTGGGCCAGGAGAAAATCCTGATAACCCAGAGACTGGGATTGCGGCAGCGCGGAGTGCAGGCTTAACAGCCGCTCCCAAACTTTGGCGGCGGCGGGAGCATCGTTTCTCGCCATCAGCAATTCCAGCAGTTGCAGGTGGGGCTCAGGAGCGGCGGGAAGCGCGTGATCGAGAATGTTCTGAATGTCCGCGCCCGCCTGTGCGCTTAGCGTCATCGCGCGCGCAGCCATCGTGGGATCATTTTCAATCACGGCCTTAAACCCGCTTAATGCCCTGATCGTATCGCCGCGGGTAAGGTCGAAGTTCGCCGCCTCCCACAAAACGTCGGGAGTATGCGGATCATAATTCAGGGCGCTCTCCAAGCTGGCTTTCTCATCGGCGGTTCGGCCCAACCGGCGATAAGCCAGGGCCACGTCAAACCAATACCGTTCTTCGAATGGATTTAATTGCACCGCCCGGAGGTAGTGCTCGAGGGCGCCGGCGGCGTCCTGCCGGGCAAAAAACAAATATCGGCCCAGGCGATTGTGATGGGCGGCGTTGGAATTTTCCAGCCGTATGGCCGCCTGCAGGGGCTTGTCTTCGTGGGCATACGAATAGTGGTCGGCCAGAAACAAGGTCAGCGCGGCATACAGCACGAAGCCAATCATCGCGACGCATGCCGGCAGAAAAACCAGATCAATGCTTCGCGACGCGATAGCGTTTTCATCCCCGGGCTCAATGCTTCGGTGGCGTGCCGTCATTCCTTAACTCGTCTACCCTTAACTCGTCTGCGGAATTTCTTCGTAATATCCCCTGCCATTTTTAGAGCCGTAATAGTAGGAATAGGAGTCTGAAGCCCTGGGATCGACGGCGTTCACGATCACCCCCAGCAGGCGCGCGTTCACCTGCAGCAGAAGATCGCGGCACTGGCGCAGCGCATCCCTGGTAGTGCTGGCCGCGCGGGTCACGAGCACCACCGCATCCGCTTCCACGGAAAGCAGTACCGCATCGGTGACCGATAATACCGGTGGCGTGTCGATCACGATGTGGTCGTATTCCAGCCGCCAGCGCAGCAGTTGGGTGCGCATGGCTTTCGAAGCCAGCAGTTCCGCCGGATGCGGGGGGACCGGGCCCGCGGGCAGCACGAACAATCCGTCAATCCCCGCGGCCGCCATAGGATCGGGTTCGATATCTTCTCCCGCCAGAAAATTGCTGAGTCCCCTGTGATTTTGGAGATGAAAGTATTCGTGGATCGAAGGGCGGCGCAAATCGCCATCCACCAGCAGAACCCGGCTGCCCTGTTGCGCCAGCATGATCGCGGTATTGACGCAGGTCGTGGTCTTGCCTTCCTGGGGCAGCGCACTCGTCACCATGATGATTTGCGGCGGCGACCCCGGGGTCGAAAGCAGAATCGAAGTGCGTAGCGCGCGGTAGGCTTCGGCCAGCTCCGACTTGGGATTGGCCAGCAGAGCGAGCTCTCCTCGCTGCCCGGGCGGTTGCATCAAGGGTCCGGGGGCGGTCGCCATGGGAACATCCAGTTCGCGTCCCGCCTGCGGAGTGTTCTTTGCTTGCGCGCCGCGCAGTGCGGCGCTGAACGGGATGACCGCCAGCACCGGGAAGGCGCTCACCGATTCCACCTGGTGCATGGAACGCAAAGTTGAATCCATATTTTCAAACAGGAACGCGAGCGCGACCGCGCCACCCAGGCCGGTGGCAAATCCTAATAACAGGTTCAACGCGATGTTGGGCCGCGCCGGGCGGTCCGGAACTCGGGCGGGCTCGATAACGCGAACGTTGTTGGAGCGCATGCCTGCGGAAATGCCGGCTTCCTTCAGCCGTTCCAGCAGGGCATCGAAGATCTTGCGATTGGTCTCGGTTTCCCGCTTCAATTTCGAATATTGAATTGAGCGTTCATCCATCCGCAGAGCCTCCTGCTTCTGCTGTTCCAGGGCGCTGCGCAGCATGTCCTGCCGTTCTTTCGCGGCGACATACTCGACCTTCAACCGCCGCGTCAGCCGGGTGCGCTCGGCCTGAATGTCGTTCCTGACCTGTTGCTTCTGGCTGGCAATTTCCAGCATGCGCGCGCTGGATGGGCCCAGTTGCACGCCCAGCTTCGCCCGTTCCCCGGCAAGCTCGCTTTCCCGCTGGCGCAGTTCCCCCATTCTTCCCAGGCGGTCCAGTTGGATGATCAGCGCCGGGTCCCCTTGCCGCGCCATTTCGTAATCGGCCCGTTTTCTGATGGCATCGACCTGCGCGGCGGTGGCGTCCTGATCGAGCTTCATCAGTTTTGTGGTGGCGATGTTTTCCCCGTCGGCGGTGACGAGGATTCCATTTTCCCGCTGGAAGCGCACCAGTTTTTCCTCTGACGTACGCACCGTTGCCTGCAGGCTGCTCAGCTCGCGGGTCAGCCAGTTTGACCGGTCCATCGTCGAGTCAAATTTGGCGGCAAAATTTTGATTGATGTAATCGGCGCCTAAAGCATTCACCACCCGCGCCGCCAACTGGGGATCGGAGCTGAAGTAATGAATTTCCAGCAGGCGGGTGTGCGGAATCGTGGTGACCGACAGGTTGTTGCGGAACTCCTGCAGAATCCGCGCCTGCAGTTCATTATCGGAAAGCGGTTTGCTCCCGGCGCCAAATTGCTGGTGAGTGAACGCGGGGTTCCGGTCAAGACTCAATTTGCGCGCCACCCGCAGCGCCAGAGAATCGCCGGAGATGATTTGATATTCGGTGTCGAAGTTCACCAGGAACTCTTCTTCAGACGCCGCCTTGTCGTGGCTGAAGCCCAGCAGATTCTGGCCCTCGCGAAAAATCGCCAAGGTGCTGGTCGCCTCATAAACCGGGACCATCTTAAGCGTGGCATAAGTGATCAGGCCAAAAAAAATGGCGCAGAAGGCGAAGATGCTCCACCTGCGCGCTTTCAGCACCCTCCAGAAATAGGAAAAGACAGTTTCCCGCGACGCCGCGGCGCCGCCCGGGGGCAAGCCCGATCGCGCAGTCTGCCAGGGCGCCAGCGAAGAGGCGTCGCCTGGAATCCTGATTAAAGAATCATGAGGATCCATCGTTTTTCCGGGAACAGCGGCAGGCGCGTTGAGCGGCCTTTAGAGACTATGCCACAACTCCCGCAATCCGGCTCAAGCCTTTTTGGGTTCAAGTAATTGAGGGTAAGGCCTTCCGCGCCTTGCCGATTGCCTCACAAGAGGAAATAAGCTTTATTTTGAAGAAGCTGGAGCAGTTAAACTTTATGTGTTAAAAGATTAAAAGCAAGAAATGCTCCTAAACTTTGGTTAAGAACGAGCCGTGAACTCCTAAGAACGGTATCGAAGAGTCGATGAAAAGAGGCCCACAAGGAAAGCTGGTAGTGCAAGGTTCATCTCCAGAGCCGTTCAAGAGCTTGGTTCCCTACTCCTTGCCCCCCCAACCGGCCATAGAGTTCGGGCCTGGATTGCTTGATCTCATGGAGAAGGCCAGCCTGGCCCTT
>JBBSHD010000015.1:0-15800 GCA_038253455.1 Terriglobales bacterium
AGAGCGCGATCGAAGATCATTTCGATGTGAGCTACGAGCTGGAACACATGCTCGAAGCGCGCGGCAAGACCGACCTGCTTCATATCGTCCGCCAGATTTCCGACATGATTCACGTGGCATACGTGCGCCAGAAAGAAGCCCTGGGACTGGGCCACGCGGTTTTGATGGCGCGCGAGCTGGTGGGCGACGAACCCTTCGCGGTTTTTCTGGCGGACGACGTGATCGATGCCCCGGTGCCCTGCCTGGCGCAGATGATGCAGGCCTTCGAAGAAACCCAGTCGTCGATCATCGCCACCCAGGTGGTGGAGGGCCCGGAAATTTCATCCTACGGAGTTCTCGATGTCAACCCGGCGGGCATTCCCCGGTTTGGCGAAAAGCTGGCGCGGATCAAGAACCTGGTGGAAAAGCCGCTGCTCGAAGCAGCTCCCTCCAAGCTGGCGATCATCGGCCGCTATATTTTGACTCCGGGAATCTTTGCCGCGCTGGAAAGGACCCCTCTGGGAAAAGGCGGAGAGCTGCAACTGACCGACGGGCTTTGCCACCTGCTGGAGACGGAGAAGATTTTTGGTTTTGTGTTTGACGGCAAGCGTCACGACACCGGCGACAAGCTCGGCTTCCTAAAAGCCACGGTGGAGTTTGCGCTGAAACGCGCCGACCTGGCCGACGATTTTCGGCAGTGGTTGAAGACGCTTAATTTGTAGGAGAGGTCAAAGCGCCGCGGCTAGAACCAATCATCGTAAGAAACCTCTCTTGGCAGTACCCCAAACGGGATGTCATTCTGACGACCCCCGGCTTTATCGGGGTGAGGAAGAATCCCTACCCTCTGCAAACTCTCAGCTAACCCGATGGTTCATCTTCGCCGAATACTGACCACCGTACGATGACGGTCTAGCGCGGAAGCTGATCCGTAGCCGAGGACCGAAAAAGACCTCAGGGAAATATTTGTCGAACAGTAGGGGTCCTTCCTCACCCCGATAAAGCCGGGGGTCGTCAGGATGACAGTCGGGGAAGGGGGTTTGAACTTCTAAGGGACCGCTCTAAGTCCTGAGATTCCGCCGGGGAAAAGAAAAAGGCCGGACAGCGATGCTGTCCGGCTTCAGCTTTTGCCGCTTTATATAAACAGCGGCGCCAGCACCAGAGTAATGGTGCTCAGCAGCTTGATCAGCACGTGCAGCGAAGGCCCGGCGGTGTCTTTGAAAGGATCGCCCACCGTATCTCCCACCACTGCGGCTTTGTGAGCTTCGGAATTCTTGCCTCCGTAAGCGCCGGTTTCGATGTACTTCTTGGCGTTGTCCCATGCGCCGCCGCCGTTGTTCATCAGCGTGGCCATCAGGACTCCGGTAATCGTGCCGACCATCAGCAAGCCGGCCACCGCTTCGGCGCCCACCAGGTTCACGGGCACTCCGTTGACCAGGGGCGTATCGACCAGGCTGCCCACACGAAAGCCGGTGAGGTAACGGAACGACATTCCCACCGCGATGGGCATGCCCACTGCCAGAAGCCCGGGCAGCACCATCTCGCGCAAGGCGGCGCCGGTGACAATGCTGACGCAGCGTCCATAGTCAGGCTTGGTGGTTCCCAGCATGATGCCGGGGTTTTCTTTGAACTGCCTGCGGACTTCTTCGATGACCGTCTGCGCGGTCTTGCCCACAGCCTTGATGGCGAGTGAGGAGAACAGGTAAACCAGCATGGCGCCCAGCAGCGCGCCCACAAATACCGGCACCTTCGCCAGGTTGATGGTGTTAAACGCCCAGTCGGGGGTGGGGAACAAAACGCCCGGTTTGGAGCGCACCAGCTTGGTGATCTCTTCGAGGTACGCCGAGAACAGCAGGAAGGCAGCCAGCGCCGCTGAGCCGATGGCGTATCCCTTGGTCAGCGCCTTGGTGGTATTGCCGACCGCGTCCAAACGGTCGGTCTTGGCGCGGATTTCGTCCGGCTGGTGGGACATTTCGATGATGCCGCCGGCATTGTCGGTGATGGGACCAAACGTGTCCATGGCCAGGATGTAGGCCGCGGTGGAGAGCATGCCCATGGTCGCAACCGCGGTGCCGTAGATGCCTTTGGAATATTCGGCGATGGCCACGCCTTCGAGGCCGCGCTGTCCGAAGTAATAAGCCAGCAGCAGGGCGGCGCTGATGACGAGCACCGGCAGGGCCGGGGTCTCCATGCCGATGGCCAGGCCGCTGATGATGTTGGTGGCCGGGCCGGTGGTGGAAGCCTTGGCGATGGCCTGCACCGGGCGAAAGCGATACTCGGTGTAGTACTGGGTAATATAAACAAACAGGAACGAGGTCACGATGCCCACCACGCCCGAGCCCAGGAACCACCAGTTGCCGTTGAGCAAGTAATAGACGGCGACCGCGAATCCGACGATCGCGAGAACGGTGGTGAGGTAATAGCCGCGGTTCAGCGCGTCCATGGGGTCGGCATCTTCTTTGGTCTTCACGATGAGGACGCCGGCGGTGCTGGCAATCAATCCAAAGGCGCGCGCCACCAGCGGAAAGAGGATGCCCTTGATGCCGAAGATGGGATAGAGAGCAGCTCCCAGGATCATGGCGCCCACGTTTTCGGCCGCGGTGGATTCAAAAAGGTCCGCGCCGCGTCCCGCGCAGTCGCCCACGTTGTCGCCCACGAGATCGGCGATGACCGCGGGGTTGCGGGGATCGTCTTCGGGAATGCCCGCTTCCACCTTGCCCACCAGGTCGGCGCCGACGTCGGCTGCCTTGGTATAAATTCCGCCGCCCAACTGGGCGAACAGTGCAACGAAAGATGCGCCAAATCCGAACCCAACGATCTGGTAGGGTACTTCGCGCGCCGCTTCGGCGCTATCGAGGCCGCCAAACATCAGGAACAGCAGGCCCACTCCCAACAGCGAAAGCGAGACCACCACCAGGCCGGTGACGGCGCCGCCGCGCAGCGCCAGTTGCATCGCCCGGTTCAAGCTGGTGCGGGCGGCGCTGGCGGTGCGGATGTTGGTGCGGATGGAAACATACATTCCGGTAAAGCCGGCGAGCGCCGAACACGCGGCGCCCAGCAGGAAGGCGATCACCGTCTTGGTGGCGAACTGGCGGTTGTATTCCGGCCCGATCTTGTAGCCCACGAAGAGAATTACCGCGAGCACGACGCTGAGCATCCCGATGGTGCGGTACTGGCGGCGCAGGAAGGCTTCCGCGCCTTCTTTGATGGCGTTGGAGATGGCTTGCATCTCGGCCGTACCGGCGTCAGCGGCCAGCACGTTGCGCGCGAACAGGTAGGCGGTGACCAGCCCCAGGCCGCTGATGCCAAGCGCCAGGCCGAGCCAGTTACCCGCTCCATCGGCGGCGATGGGGGTCTGCAGAATCAAGATGGCTGCGAACCACAATTGCATAAAGGTTCCTCCAGAAATCAGGTTTTTCAACGCAGGGAATTTAATTGTCGAGCCAATTCACCAGGCAAACCCGAGGTGATCGCAATCCTTGGAACCCGCGCTTCCACGTCAACCGCGTGTACTTGAGGCTTGGCCGCGTCAGGATAACTTCCCGTAACCTGGAGTTCCCTCATCGACGGGGAACCGGCACGGGCAATAGAGCTTATTTTTATAACACGCTTAAAATGAAGGGTCAAACCGGGTTCGTGGCGGACCGAATTGCATTCTGGTTTAATGCCGCTTTTAACGCCTTTCAGCCTTGCCTGTTTTCCTTGCTCACCTGCCCGGAAGTCGGTAGCCGGGTTCCGCCAATCGGGTTCCGAAACGGGATGGCAGAGGAGTTACCCAAGTCTGTGGGCGGCAGTCCTTTAGTTGCTTGCGGCAGCGGGGAAAGATGTATAAGCTAGGGCTGGTCTCAGGACCAGTTCAGGGTGTTCAAGAGAGCAATCCACTCGTTTCGTACCGTTTGCGTCAATACCACTGTATATAGTGGTAGTAGCGTAGTAATAGCGCTTGTTATTGTCTAAAGCACCGGGCACAAACACTTGAAATACCTATGAACTCCGACAAAACCGGAACGAAACACCACAAGACGCTTGACACCCATGGACGTTCCGCTGGTATAACTCGCTCACCTGATTTTTTCCCCCGAGAAATGCAGAGGATTAACTCCTTGTGGCCAAGGCCATGAGGAAATTTCCGGCTTTGGCAGGCGCCAAAGCGCGCGAAGGTCTGGATTCTATGGGCGACCCACGAGAGGTAATGAATATACGCCAGGCGTCACAGTACCTCGGCGTAAGCACCGATACCCTGTACAAATATGTTTATGAGGCCAAAGTGCCGGCCTTCAAACTGGGGAATCGCTGGAAGTTCAAAAAGACAACCCTGGATCGCTGGATGGAAGAAAAAAGCACGGTAGGGGAAAACAAGTTGAAGAAGAAGCCCAAGACCCTTCGCTCCGCGGCAACAGGACACTAAGAGGAAAATATGTTTGGAATAGGCGCCAGCAAGTCAATCGTCGGTTTGGATATAGGCTCCAGCAGCATCAAGGTGGTGGAGTTGAAGCGTACCAAGGGCCAGATCCATGTGGCCAACCTGGGTGTGGCGCCGCTGGCGTCCGACATCGTGGTGGATTCGATGATCGTGGATAGCGGCAGCGTATCCAGCGCGATCTCCAGCCTGTTTACCGACCACAAGATCAAAGGCAAGCTGGTGGCCACTTCGGTCAGCGGGCACTCGGTCATCGTCAAGCGCATCCCCATGAACTACCTGAGCGAACAGGAGCTGGCGGACAGCATCGAGGCGAAGGCGGCGGAGAACATTCCCTTCGACGTGCATGACGTGAACATCGATTACCAGAACCTCACCGACGACGAGACCAGCCCGGAGATGGACGTACTGCTGGTGGCGGTGAAGAAAGACAAGATCCTCAACTACACCAACGTGCTCTCCATGGCGGGCAAGAGCCCGGCGGTGGTGGATATCGACGCCTTCGCGCTGCAAAACTGCTACGAGTACAACTACGATCCGGCGCCGACCGCCACCGTGGCGCTGTTGAACCTCGGGGCTAGCGTGATGAACATCAATATCGTGCGCGGCACCACCCCGCTATTTACCCGCGACGTCAGCGTGGGCGGCAACCAGTACACCGACTCGCTGCAGAAAGAGCTGGATCTGAGCTTCGATGAAGCCGAGTCGCTGAAGCTGGGCAAGAAGATTGGGACGGTCAGCGAAGATGCTACCCTGCCCATCCTGCAGCAGGTCACGGAAATCATCGTGCTGGAAATCCAGAAGACGTTCGACTTCTTCCGCGCCAGCGCGGGCGGCGAGCACATCGAGCGGATTTACCTGGCCGGTGGCTCATGCAAGGTCCCGGGCCTGGTGGAAGCGCTGCGCCAGGAATTTTCACTGCCGGTCGAGATTTTAAATCCATTCCAGCGCATAACTCCCCCAGTGGCCGCCAATGAAATGGCGCTGGTGGAAGAAAACCCGGGGCAGCTTGCGGTGGCCGTGGGCCTGGCCTTGAGGAGCTTTGACGACCTATGATTCGCATTAATCTTCTAGGTTTACCCAAACCGAAAAAAGGGCGCCGCGGGACCCTGCAGCCGGATGACGGCGGTGCAATTTCGTGGGGCATTCTGCTGGCGTTTCTCGCGCTGGCTCTCGGGCTCAACGCCTTTTACTACAAGCACCTTTCCGACCGCGCCGAAAGCCTGACGCAGCAGCAGAAGGCGGCCGAGGTGGAGGCCCAGAAATACGCCAACGTGCAGCGCGTTTACGAAGCCCGCAAGAAGGAAGTTGAGGCCTACGAGCGCCGCATTAAGATCATCGACCAGCTGCGCAAGCAGCAATCCGGTCCGGCCATGCTGCTGGCCACCCTGGGGGACACGGTGGATCAGACCGATGGTGTCTGGCTGGCCAACGCCAGCGACGACGGGCCCACGGTCAGCATCGAAGGCACCGCGCTCACCACCCATGCGGTGGCCAATTTCATCAGCAGCCTGCAGCACAGCGGCAATTTCAAAACGGTTGAGCTCAAAGATACGTATCAGGACGATCGCATCAAGGAATTTCGCGCCTTTAATTTCACGCTGATTTGCGAGAAAAAGACGTAAGCGCTTTCTCCGCGCTGGTCAGAAGCAGGGGTGGTCTTTTATGGCAGCACTAACAGACATGTCGAGTGGCCAAAGGGTTGGCTTAATTGTCGGCGTGGCCGTCCTGATTACGGTAGCAGCGTATTTCATGGTGTTCAAAACCATGCAGACTGACAACGATTCCGCGCAGGTAAAGCTCAACGAACGGCTTGCCCAGATCGAGACTCTGAAGAAGTACGAGCCCATGACCAGGCAACTGGAAGCGCAGATCGCCGGCCTCAAGCAGCAGCTCGAAGTGCAGAAATCCATCGTGCCCGATGAGAAAGAAGCGCCCGAGTTCATTCACATCATTCAGAACAGCGCCAGCCAGTCCGGAGTGGAAATTCGCCGCTTTACTCCCAAGCCGGTGCTGACCCGGGAGTTTTATACCGAGGTGCCTTTTGAGGTAGATCTCGACGGCACTTATTACCAGGTGCTTGATTTCTTCAACCGAGTGGCCAAACTGCAGCGCATCGTGAACGTTGATAACCTGCAGATGACCGCAATCGGACCCACCGGAACCAGCAAAGCGGTCAAGCGAAATTATGTATATGGACCCAGGGAAACGGTGGCCGTGGGCTGCGTGGCGCGTAGTTTCTATAGTCATGATGCGCCGCCGCCGCCGCCCGTGCCACCCGGAGCCACTCCGGCCAAAAAGTAGGGAACACTTATGAAATTATCCAGACTCCTGATATTGACGGTCACCCTGGCGCTGCCGTTCGGCGTGGCGTGGGCCCAGGGTGGCACATCGGCCGCCAGCAGCGTTGCCGGCAAGGTTGCCGCGCCGCCGGCTGCATCCTCGGCCAGCCCCGCGGCTGCGCCCGCGGATACCAACGGCAACCGGGTTTCAACGCCTGACGTGACCGATGCCATTAAAGCGGAAGTGCAGGCCAAAGCGGCCGCCGCTCCGCCCGCCGGATCGGTGGCGGTGTCACTGCCGCGCGGCGCCGGTGGAAGGCGCGATCCTTTCCTCAGCCCGCTGGTCATGGTCAAGAAAGATAATCCCACCGGCTTGATCGATCAGGTTGAGTGCGGCGCGGGGAAGCGCTGCCTGGTGCCCGATCAACTGGTCTTGAAGGGCATCGTCAAATCGCGCGAAGGCATGATCGCGATGGTCGAAAACCAGCAGCAGAAATCTTATGTGCTGCATGAGCGCGACATGGTGTACCGCGGCACGGTGGTCAAGATTACCGGAGATTCAGTCATCTTCCGCCAAAGCATGGGCGATAGCCAGGGCCATGTGACGGAGAAGATGGTGGTAAAGAAAGTTTCCGATCCGGTAAAGCCTTGAGCGATCGAAGGGCATAGCTGGAGACACGGGCGGGTTTGAAGTTGGTGGTTGCGGTAACGTTTTGCCAGTAGATTAAAGCGGCGGATGGAAGGCCGCCGTACACGCAAATCAAAAGTTTTCAAGGGCGTGGGGAGAGACAAAATGACGTTGAAGCGGTTCTTAATCATCTGCTTGCCGGTCATCATGCTGGGCACAATGGCGATGGCGGTCGGGCCTCAGGTCACCGATGTTCACGTTTTTGGCCAGGGATACGCCACCACCGTGGCCATCTATGCCAATGGCGAGTTCACTCATACCGAGTACCGGCCGGCTGACAACGTGCTCATGGTGGACCTCATGGGCGTCTCCGCCGCGAAGTGGGATGGTAAGATGCGTGAAGTGCACGGCGTCGGCCTGCAATCGTATCGCGTCGTGGCCTCCAAGGCCCCCAGCGGCTCTGATGTCGCGCGTCTCGAATGCAACCTCACCCCCGGCTCGGTTGTGGACATCACCGAAGCCGACGGCGCGCTGCTGGTGAAGGTCACCGGCCACAATAATCACGCTGCCGCTGCCGGCGAGAAGCCCTCGGCGATGGCTTACAACGAAACCCCGGCCACGCTCGCGCCGGTCCGGTCTGCCGCCGTTTCCGCTCCCCCAAGAGTGATTGCGGCTGCCTACGAGCCCATGCCGGTGGCGGCAACGCCGCCCGCGGAGGCCGCGGTATCCGGCCGTCCCTCGACCGTAAAAGACGTAACCATTGCCCGCGGACAGAACGGCATCAACGTTGAAGTCACTGGCACCGGTCCCATGACTCCCAAGGTGCTTACCCTCACCGGCCCTGACCGCATCGTGCTCGACATTTTGAACGCGCGCCTGGTCATTCGTCCGCATGACATCCCGGTAAATTCAGGCGACGTAAAGACCGTGCGCATGTCGCGCTACCAGTTGTCGCCGCCCACCACCCGTATCGTGGTGGACCTGCTGCACGCCGAGCAATACCAGATCACCAACAGCAACGGCCGGCTGGTGCTGCAGTTGAACAGTGGCAGGAGCGCGGCGGGTTCGTCAGCGCCGGCGCCGATGGCCGCGGCTGTGGCCCCGGTAAAGCCTTATGTAGCGCCGGAAAAACCCTACACCGCACCGGCGCGCCCTTACCAGGCAGCCAAGCCCGCTTACGTGGCAGACAAACCCTACACGCCCGCGCGGCCCATCTCGAGCCCGCCCGCCAGTTCCTATGCCAAGGCCAGCGACGTGGTGGTGGTGCAGCCGGTGTATCACACCAAGACCGCCGATACTCCGCTCAGTAACCCGCCGATGGCGATCGCTTCGAATTCGCAGCGGCCCGACAGCAACGTGACCATGATGCAGGATGCATCCACCGGCGTCACCGCCATGATGCAGACTTCGGGCCCGCTGAACGGCGCGTCCGGCAGCTCATGTTCCTCGGGCAGGTATACGGGCGAGCCCATCTCGGTAAACCTGAAAGATGTTGACCTGCGCGATTTCTTCCGCCTGATTCACGACGTCAGCGGACTCAACGTGGTGCTCGATCCCGCGGTCGCCGGCCGGCTCACCATCGTTCTCGATGACGTTCCCTGGGACCAGGCGCTGAACATCGTGCTCAAGAACAACGCGCTCGATTGCCAGCTCGAAGGCAACGTGCTGCGCATCGCCACCGTGGAGACGCTGCGCCGCGAAGCGGAAGCCCGCCTCGCCCAGCAGACCGCCCAGTCCCTGGCCGTGGATAAGGTCCAGGTCACGCGCTATCTCTACTACGCATCCGCCAAAGACACCGTTCCCACGCTCAAGTCGTTTCTTTCACCGCGTGGCGATATCGTGGCCGATGATCGCACCAACTCTCTCATCATCTCCGATATCCCGAGCTCGCTGCCCAACATCGACCGCCTGCTGAAAGAGCTTGACCGCAAGACCCAGCAGGTGGAAATCGAGGCCCGGGTGGTCGCAGCCACTCGCAACTTTGCCCGCGACATCGGTACCCAGCTTGCCTTTGGCTTTGGGAACAAGGCGACTGCCATCGGCGGCAACGGCAACGTGGGCACCAGCACCACCACGGTCACTCCGGCCAATCCTTTCCTGATCAGCACCGCGGGCGTGGCCGGGCAGATTCCTCTGTTCAGCAACTTCCCGGCGGCCGGCGCCACCAGCGGCCTGAGCCTGCTTAACCAGGGCAGCAACTACCGTCTCGACGCTTTCCTTACCCTCGCCGAATCGCGCGGACTTCTGAAGATTCTTTCCCGGCCCCGCGTGGTCACGCAGAACAACGTGAACGCCGTGGTGCGCCAGGGACTGAAAGTGCCGTTCATTACCCGCGGCCAGTTGAGCGGACCTGACACCGTCACCTTCATCGACGCGTTCCTGCGCTTGAGCGTGAAGCCGCAGATCACTCGCGACGGCACCATCTTCCTGAACGTGGACGTGGAAAACACTGTGGCTGACTTCAGCCGTGTGATCCGCGATAACCCCACGCTCATTACCCAGCAGGCCACCACCCAGGTGCTGGTCACCGACGGCGGCACGGTCGTAATCGGCGGAGTGATTCAAACCACCAACTCCGTGAACATTCAGCAGGTACCGCTGCTGGGCAACATCCCCATCCTCGGCAACCTGTTCAAGCGCCGCGCAGTCAGCACTTCAACCCAGGAATTGATCTTCTTCATTACCCCCAAGATCATCGAAACCTAGGGCGAAAGCAACGCAGCTACGGGCCTCCGAAAGCATTCGGGGGCCTTTTTATATGCGGTGGCGCGTGGCGGCTTGCAGCGCCGGCTCCCCATGACGGTCATGGCGCCACGTTTACCGGGAAACCTTATGATGAATTATCGCCAGCGCCAGACCAGACTGCAGGAAGAGCTGGACCGGCGTGGCTTGCGCGCATTGATGGTTTTGCACCGGCCCAACGTCCGCTATCTCTGCGGTTTCACGGGCTCGGCCGGGACCCTGGTTTTTCTGCGTGACAAAAAGGCCGGCCGATGGGCGCGCACCCTGTTTAGCGATGGGCGGTACACCCAGCAGGCGCGTGAGCAATCCCAGGGCGCGCGGGTGGTCATCCCGCGCATGGCGATGATGGATGGCGTCGCCCGCTACCTCAGCGAGAAGCGCGTGGGAAAAGTGGGGTTCGGCAGCGGTCACATGACCGTCGATGAAAAAACTCACCTGGAGGCCACCCTGCGCCGGGCCACGAAGCCGGGCGGCCGGGTGGCGCTCCGTCCCGTGGGGCTGCTGGTCGAACGACAGCGCATGATCAAGGAGCCAGCCGAGATCCGCGCCCTCACCGCCGCGGTCCGGCTGGGTTCCCGGGTGTTTGAGCATGGGCTTAAGCGCATCAAGCGGGGCATGACCGAAGCCGACCTGGCGGCGGAGATTGAATATTTTGCCCGGCGCAACGGCGCCGAAGGCATGTCGTTCGACACGTTGATCGCCGCGGGACGCCGCTCCGCGCTGCCCCATGGCGTGGCATCGCCCTCTCGCCTGCCGCGCAAGGGGTTCATTATCATGGACCTGGGTGTTATACTCGGCGGCTATTGCTCAGACATGACCCGGACGGTCCATCTGGGCCCGGCGGGAACGACAGCCCGCCGCATGTACCAGGCTGTCCTCGAAGCGGAACTGGCCGGCATCGCCGCCATCAAGCCCGGAGCCACCTCGGGCGATGTGGATGCGGCCGCCCGAGGCATCTTACAAAAGTACGGCTACGCACGGTATTTTACCCATTCCACCGGACACGGCGTGGGTCTTGAGATTCACGAGCCTCCGCGCCTGGGCAAGGGACAAACCGAACCGCTCATGCCCGGAATGGTGGTCACCATCGAGCCTGGAGTTTATATTCCCGGCGTCGGCGGAGTGAGAATTGAAGACATGGTGTTGGTCACCCGGACGGGCTGCAAGGTCCTCACCCCAACCCCAAAGCAATTGCTGGAAATCACTTAAATTACGGGTTTGTCTTATTATTAAAGGCCAGATGAAGGGCCGGCCCAGGCTGGAAGAGTCATCCGGTAGTCGCGGAGAATCGAGGGGCCGGAAAAATGGCCCGCGCTTGCAGGCCACGGAACCCCACGGAACCCCACCATGAATATCAAAGAAATCAAAGACCTCATAGAATTCCTGATTGAAAAAGACATTGCGGAATTCGAGCTGGAGCGCGGCAATGGCCGCATCCGGATTCGCCGCGACGCGCAGTCCAATTACTCTTCGCACCTGGCGCCGGCGGCGCATTCCGCCGCGCCGGTGCCGGGCGCTGCCGGCCATGACGTTCATGCCGCTCCGTCGCCGGCCGCGGCTCCCGCGCATCCGCCCGCCGAAACGGCGGCGCCCGCTGCTAAAGAGGAAGAGCTTCACATCATCAAGTCACCCATCGTGGGAACGTTTTACGAATCGCCCTCTCCCGGCTCGCCGCCTTTTATCAAGGTGGGCGACAGCGTCGAAGTGGGCGCGGTGGTGGGCATCATCGAAGCCATGAAACTGATGAATGAGATCGAGTGCGACGCCGCCGGAGAGGTGGTCAAGCGCCTGGTCTCCAACAACCAGCCGGTGGAATACGGCCAGCCGCTGTTCTCGATCCGCGCGCGTAAGTAAACAACCGGCATGTTCAAGAAAATCCTGATCGCAAATCGCGGAGAGATTGCCCTGCGCGTGATCTGCGCCTGCAAAGAGCTGGGCATCAAGACGGTGGCGGTGTACAGCGAAGCCGACCGCAACGCCTTGAACGTGAAGTTCGCCGATGAAGCCATCTGCATCGGGCCTCCGCGTTCCGCGGAGAGCTATCTCAATATCCCCGCCGTAATCAGCGCCGCCGAAATCACCAACGTGGATGCCATCCATCCCGGCTACGGACTGCTGAGTGAAAATGCCAACTTCGCGGAAGTCTGCGAAGCGTCGCGGGTAAAGTTCATCGGGCCCACCCCGGAGGTGATGCGCCTGATGGGGGAAAAAGAGAAGGCGCGCAAGACCATGAAGCAGGCCGGCATCCCCATTCTGCCGGGTTCTGAAGGCCTGCTGCCCGGGCCGGAAGAGGCCCTGGAGTGGGCGGAAAAGGTTGGCTTCCCGGTGATCGTCAAGGCCTCGGCCGGGGGCGGCGGCCGCGGCATGCGCGTGATCCGTTCGGCGGACGAGCTGCCCGCGCACTTCCAGGCCGCGCAGTCTGAGGCCGCCGCCGCCTTCGGCAATGGCGACCTTTACATGGAAAAATTTATCGAGCGCCCCAGGCATATCGAGTTCCAGATTCTGGGCGACAACTACGGCAACGTGGTCAGCCTGGGCGAGCGCGAGTGCAGCATCCAGCGCCGCCACCAGAAACTGATCGAGGAGTCGCCATCAACGGTGGTGACTGAAGAGCTGCGGCGCGAGCTGGGCCAACAGCTGTGCGCCATGCTTTCAGAAATCGGCTACACCAATGCCGGCACCGTGGAGTTCCTCATGGATGAGGAAGGCGCGCTCCATTTCATCGAGATGAACACCCGCATCCAGGTGGAGCATCCGGTGACCGAGATGGTCACCGACATCGACCTGGTAAAAAGCCAGATACTGATCGCCTCGGGCGCGCGCCTGTCAGAGATTATCCCCAAGAAGATCGAGCCCCGCGGCCACTCCATCGAATGCCGCATCAACGCCGAGCATCCCGAAAAGTTCACGCCGTCGGCCGGCAAGATCACCGTGTTTCATCCCCCCGGCGGCACCGGCGTCCGCGTGGACACCGCCATGTATGCGGAAGGCATCGTCCCCCCGTATTACGATTCGCTGATCGCCAAACTGATCACCCGGGGCAAGGACCGTCCCGAGGCCATAGCGAGGATGGCCCGCGCCCTGGAAATGTTCGCCGTCGAGGGCATCTACACCACCATCCCCCTGCACCGGCGGATACTGGCCGACCCTGATTTTCAGGCAGGGAACTTCGATACCAAGTTTATGGAACGGTTCCTGGCGGTTAAACCAAGGCCTGGTTGATGCGTTGGCTTATTGGTTGCCAGAGCATCTGGTTCGGGACCAGGGGGTCGGAGGTTCAAATCCTCTCTCCCCGACCATTTTGAATCAATGAGTTACGCGCGTTCGTAAGAACGCGGAAATTTTTCCTGTGGGCGTTATTGTAGACGCGGCGACCTTTGAGGTCAGCCGCAAAAAAAGTAGGCCGAAGGCCCCCCGCCCAAAAATCGAGTAGATACCAGTAATCCACTGCTGTGGGTTCCCAAAGCATTGCAGGACATAGGTTCAACCAGCCCTACAGGCGCAGGCTAAATGCTTCGCCCTCCTGCGCTACGCGCAGATCGGGCTTCGCACTCAATTAACTCGCCATCCAAAACATTGACCCTGAATTGCTAACTCTAAGATATTTCTAGTCCAACAGGCTTCTCTTCCGGTCATCGGATGCACTCTCCCACACTGAAGCAAAAATGGAGAATGGTTCAGTCTTATCTACTCTTCGTGGGGTATTGGAAACGATAAGTGGTCGAATATCAGCATTTTACAATTTTAGCTATCTACTGGATGCGGAGCACAACATTTGGAGTATATTGTTTCCGATCCATAAAAAAAGCGCTGGTGTTAGCAGCGCTTCGAGAACGAGTCCGAAAGGGATTGGATGGGTTGTGGTTCTGTTCCGAAGACTTCTTTATAAAAGTTGAAGTCCGGATCGAATTCGTTGAGCTTCCTTGTAGAAGCTTTCCTCTGCGATCCCTGGAACAATCTCAGTATAGATGAATTCTAGACCGTCAAAACCCCCGCGCTCTCGCACCTGCCCATAATCTGTAAGCTTTCCCCCACAAATTTGAACTTCGTCGGCACCAGGGATATTTTCCTCATCGACGCGCGAAAGGACAACAAGCCTTCTGCCGCTCGGAGCAGGCTGGTTGGATCAGGCTGGTCTTGGTCCTTCGTTGATGGCCGCGACTTGATGATTGATTATTTCAAGGCGGAAGAGTCTAAATTCGGTTTCGCCCTCCAGACCACCAGAGACGTAGCACAACTTGATTGCGACAAGGACTTCACCTGATTTGCCCGCCAGTTGAGCCACTGGAAAGCTGAGATTACGAACTTCTCCGGTTGGAATTATCGTTGGATCAAACATATCAAACTCAGAGTTCAACCTGACCACATACTTGTTGACAAAGACAGCGTTAGCGCTGAGATTCGCAACCGAAATATGTCCGAACCTCAGCGGCAGATTTTCTGCACTCTGCTCAAGCCAATAATGCAAATACACCCTGCTGGTCGCTTCCGCCATCATCCGGGCCGTGTTCGCGTAATCGTAAGTCACATAGAGCAAAAGCAGCGTAGCAATGAACGTGAGTAGTGAGGAAATCGCTTGGGAGTGGTTCATGTCATTCCAAAACCAAATAGAACAGATTAGACCAATCGCTACCAAACCAACAATCAGTGTCGGGTACCAAGAAGTGAGCGAAGTTTCTATCCGCCTATACGTCACAGCGCAACGCTTTCTCACCAAAGAGATTGAAACGATCGACGCTAAGAATCAAAGAAGTCAGATTCTAATCTCATCTCACAGCCCATTCACCATTTGCGAGGCTTGGAAATGGCGAAGATCGCGAGTTCATTCATCAAGTCAAAGGTAGAAAATGGGCATGCTGTTGTTAGGAAAGTTTTCGCAGGCTAATGTACCACCCCCTCTTATTCACCCATTTCCTTGAGGAACCTGGAGCGCTTCTTCCCAAGCATCCTGCCGCCGGTACGATGAATCTCGCGCCCAGTTCTTTGAGAAGCCCACGACATAATGAGCATTCGCTTCGCTCGCGTAACTGACACGTAGAGAAGACGGCGGCGTTCCTCCAAATTACCCCTTTCACCCGGCATTAGGTCATCTTCTAGGGCCGGAAGCAAAACGACTTCCGCCTCCAACCCTTTCGCACTGTGCATCGTCATAACGCGAACCTTGTCGGGCAACTCTTCCTCGGTCACATCGAATCTGCCACTTTCGCGTTCATTCTCGAAATTACCAAGAACCTCCCTGATCCCCATCGCGGCTTCTTTGCCGCCTTGCTCAGAAAAATACGCCTCCAGTATCTTCACCCCTGGATCATCGACGCAATCAGGCAAATTCTTCAGTTTGGCGGGAACCATCTCCTTGAACTCTCGTAGCGCGAGAAGCTTTGTCATAGCGGCGTGGAACTCGCTAACCGACCGTCGCCGTGCAATCGATCGATGCGCGTCCGGATTCTTCGCAACAATTTCTACTGCTTGCCAGAGAGACTTTTTACGCTCGATGGACAGACTTCTAAGCTGTCGGATCGTCTCAGCACCAACGTTGGGCCAGTACTCTAGGCACAGACGAACCGCCATGTTATCCGCCTGGTCGACCAGGAGCCGACAGGTTGCAAGAACCCAAGCAAAGCATTCTGAATCGAAAGGACCCGTTACTTTCAGCCTCACGTCGAGGGGGATAGCCCTATCTCGAAGAGCAGTGATATAGTCTTCAGCGATCTGACCCTCCGAGAAGAGGATAAGAACATCTCTCCATTGAAAG
>JBBSHD010000016.1:0-15269 GCA_038253455.1 Terriglobales bacterium
CCAGGCGCCCGATGTCGCGGCCGATGATGGCCAGTTCGGCGCGCCGCTTTTCCAGACAGCGCTTGACGATGAACACCAGAAAATCTTCGGCCAGGTTCATCAGGTCATCAAGCTTGGCGTAGGCGACCTCGGGCTCGACCATCCAGAACTCGGTCAGGTGGCGGCGGGTCTTTGATTTTTCCGCGCGAAACGTGGGCCCGAACGAATAGACCTTGCCCAGCGCCATGGCGGTGGCCTCGATATAAAGCTGTCCCGATTGGGTAAGGAACGCCTGCTCGTCGAAATACTCCACCGGGAAAAGGGTGCTGGTGCCTTCACACGCCGCCGGCGTGAGTATCGGCGGGTCGGTCAGGGTGAACCCGTGGTCATCGAAATAATCGCGCGCGGCCTTGATGATCTCGGCGCGCACCCGCAGAATGGCGGTCTGTCTCGAGCTGCGCACCCACAGGTGGCGATTTTCCATCAGGAATTCGACCCCGTGGTCCTTGAGCGAGATTGGATAAGGGTCGGAGTCGGGCACGCGCGAAATCACTTCGACGCGGGTGATGTCTAACTCGTAGCCGCCGGGCGCGCGCTGGTCGGCGCGCACTTTGCCCGATGCGATCAGGCTCGATTCCTGGGTGAGGTGCTTCACGGTCTCAAAGACCTCGGGCGCCACCGCATTCTTGGGGATCACTCCCTGCACCACCCCGGTGCCGTCGCGCAGAATGGGAAACAGAATCTTGCCGCTCTGGCGCAGGTTATAGAGCCATCCGCGAATGGTCACTTCCTCGCCATTGTGCTTGCCCAGATCGGCGATGGTGGAAACCGGCGGCTGGGTTACATCGGCCGCGGGGGCGTTCGCCGGCGGTAAAGCGTCGGACTGGTGCTCGCCGTGTTTTGCGTTTTCAGGATTTGCGGGTGTCGTCATAATCGGAAAGTTATTTGCTGGTGGCGATGGATACGCACGGATTTTGGTTTTGATTTCAGTCCGCAATCACTAATGCGCGGCAGCCGCGGGTTTCTCCATCATCTCAAAGGCCGCGCTCATGCCGCCCGCGACGTCGGTCTGTGCTTCCCTGCCAATTTCAAGCATCAGCGGCGGAAGGTGTGGCGCGGAATGCAACAGCTCCAGCGCCTGCGGCCAGTCAATTGTGCCCGCGCCGGGCCAGAGATGAGAATCGCGGTCGCCCTGGTTATCGTGAATGTGGGTAGATTGAATGTAGTCGCGCAGCAGCCCGAAATCCGCGGCAACGCCTCCCATGAGGTTGGCGTGCCCGATGTCGAAACAGATCCCCACATCTTCAAAACGTCCCGCGCGCACCAGTTCCAGCAGACGCTCCGGGATGGAAAACTCGTTGGGAATATTTTCCAGCAGCAAGGTCACGTTCAGCGGCTTGGCGAAGGCGCGAAGATGTTCGACGGCGGTGATGGCGAACTCGAATTTATCGGGCCCAAACGTTTCCCCGCCTTTCCCGATGTGCTGCACCAGGAACTTGAACGGCAGGTGTTCGGCGACTTCGATGGCGCGCTTGATCTCGTCCATGGAATCGATGCGGTTGCGTTTCTCAAGATCGACCAGGTTGACGCCGGCGCCGCCGCTACGGCCCCACTCGGCGTCGCTGTGCATCGGGGAATGCAGCGAGCGGAAGGTGACCGCGCTTGATTGGAACCATCCCGCGATCTCGCGGATGTGCGCCCGGTCGGTGTAATCGAAGTGTCCGCGCGCGGCGAAAATTTCGATGACCTGCGCGCCGCCCCGGGCAAAACCGTCCAGCATGCCGGGGTGCAGCCGGTCTTTGGTATACACATGGGTGGACATTCCGCGCAACATCGGGTTGCCTTTCGAAATCGAAGTCTTCAGTCTATCAATATCCGTCTATCAATATCCCAGGGCTTTGCCGTTATTGCGCGCGTCCGAGGCGCCCAGCAGCTCGCCGGTCCTGGCGTCTACGGCGATGCATTCGCCGTCGCTCCAAAATCCCGAAGGTTCAAACTTGTGTCCCTTGCCCTGCAGCAGGCGCAGGGTGTCAGGGGACAAGCCGGGTTCGATACGAATTGAGTCGGGATACCACTGGTGATGGAAGCGCGTCGCGTTGACCGCCTCCTGGATGTTCATGCGGTAATCGACCACACCCATAAGGATGTTGGCGACGGTGGTGATGATCCTCGGGCCGCCGGGCGAACCCAGCACCATCAACAGCCGGCCCGCCCCCGGCGGAACCTTGCCGCGCGGACGCATGCCCGGCAGGTCCTCAGCTTGATCATGCCGGACAACGATGGTTGGCGCCATCGCCGACAATGGGCGTTTTCCCGGCCCGATGGAATCGGCTTCGCCCTGGATCAGGCCGTAGCTGTTGGGCGAACCGGGCTTGGCGGCGAAATCATCCATCTCGTCGTTCAGCAGAAATCCCAGGCCCGGCAGCGTCACCCGCGAGCCGAAACTATCGTTCAACGTGGTGGTGACTGAGACCGCGTTGCCGGCGGCATCCACGATCGAAAAATGAGTGGTATGTTCGGGCTCGCGAATAGAGACCGCGCTTCCCGCAAGTTTGTGTGCCTGGGCCACGCGGTCGAGCGAGCCGAAGATCCCCTCGGGACGTATCAGTTCTTTGCTGGGCGTGGCATGCGCGGGATCGATGGTTTCGCGCCAGGCGGCGCCGTAGCGCTTATCTATCAACTGCGCCACCGGAATCTGGCTGAAGTCGGGGTCGCCGAGAAATTCGGCGCGGTCAAAAAATGCCCGGCGAAAAGCCTCCGTGGTCAGGTGCATGGAATCGGCGGAGCGGCTGCCCAGGGCGCGCAGGTCGAAGCCTTCGAGAATGTTGAGGATTTCGATCAGCGTAATGCCGCCGGATGATGGCGGAGGTGCGCCGATAATTTCGAGGCCACGGTATGTTCCGCGAATGGGCGCTCGCTCCTTGGCTTCGTAGGCCGCAAGGTCGGCGGCGGTGATCAGGCCTCCGCCCTTCTGAATGGCAGCGGCAATTTCGCGGGCGAGATCGCCGTGGTAAAAATCGTCAGGATTGCGGGCGATCCGCTCCAGGGTGCGCGCCAGTTCGGGCTGCTTGAACACGTCGCCGGGCTCGTAGAAGTTTCCGTCGCGCTGAAAGATGCGTCGTGATTCCGGAAAATCTTTCAAATGCTCGTCGGTTACGATCTCGTGGGTGTCTTCGTACGCGAGGGTGAATCCCTCATGCGCCAGCCGGATGGCCGGAGCCATCACCTGGGCCAGGGGAAGTTTTCCCCACTTTTTCAGCGCGGCATTCAGTCCCGCAACCGAGCCGGGGACGCCCGCGGCACGGTATCCCACCAGGCTCGCATCCTCAATGATTTTGCCCTGCGCATCGAGAAACATGTTGTGCGACGCGGCGGCGGCGGCTTTTTCGCGAAAGTCGAGGAAGTGGGCCTCGCCGTTAGCCATGCGCAGCAACATGAAACCGCCGCCGCCAATGTTCCCCGCCTGGGGATGCACCACCGCGAGCACGAATGCGGTGGCTACGGCCGCATCCACCGCGTTGCCTCCGGCGTGAAGCATTTCTATGCCCGCCGCCGAGGCCAGGGGATGCACGCTCACCACCATGGCATGGCGCGCGCGTACCGGCGAAAAGGGAGCGCCCTGGGCCGCCAGCGACAGCAGCAAAAAAATGATTAACAGCCTGGTGATACTTGATCGGGAGCGTTTGCCCATGGAGTGCGCCATTCTAGTCTTTTGTCCACGCCTTCGGTGGGCCATGGTTAGATCGTGGCCGGTTTGCGGTTGCCGCTGGTTCAAATTACCATGAGCCGTCCCGGCAAACTTCAACCTATCCTTATTATGGCCCCATCCGATTCCTCCAAAACGCCCGCGCCTCCTGCCGATTCGCCCACCGTCAATGTTTTTGCGGTGCATGGCGTCGAGCCCGAGATCCAGGCGTACGCCATGGCCAAATACTCGCGGTCGGCGCTGTCCATGAAGGAATCGTTGCGCGAGCTCAGCGAACAGCGCGCCGAACAGTTCCTCAATACCTTCTACTTTCAATATGGACACCGGTCGATCGCCGACCTGGCGCACCTGGCGATGGCGGTGGAGCGCCTGTCATTGCTGGCCGCCATCGTGCTGGTGGATGAATCGCGCTGGGATGGGCAGGAGCGCTCCACCCGCTACCAGAACTTTCGCAAGAGCGGCTTTTACACTCCTGATCACGGTGGAGACGGCGAGGCAGCGGAGCTTTACCGCAACACCGCCGCATTTTTATTCGCGGAATACGAGGCCTTCTCGCAGCTGATGTTTGAACATCTCGCCGGATTGACTCCGCGCCCCGAAGACATGAAGGCAGACGCCTACGAGCGCACGCTTAAAGCCCGGGCCTTCGATCTATCCCGCTACCTGCTGCCCCTGGCCACCAATACCTCGCTGGGACAAATCGTGAATGCGCGCACCCTGGAAAGCCAGATTTCGCGGCTGCTCTCGCACACCCACGCCGAAGTTCGCAACCTGGGAACGTTGCTTCGCACCGCCGCCACCCAGAACGCATACAACGTGAATCACGAGGCTTATGGCGGTCTGGTGGAAGAGATTCGCGCGCTGAATAAAGATCTAGGGGACCGCGCGGAGCGCCTGCTGCTGAAAGAGGTGCGCGTCGCCCCGACTCTGGTCAAATACGCCGAGGCCAGCCAATACGCGATGACCACCAGAAACGAGCTGCGGCAGGCGGCGATGGATTTGATGGGCAATCTGGCGGTGGCGCCCTCGCAGCCGGTGGAGCTGATTTCCGAAGACCCGCTCGAAACCGAGGTGGCGACCACGCTGATTTATCAGAACTGCCACTACAGTTACGCGCAGATCCGAGACCAGGTGGCTGCGCTTCCGGAAAAACGCTGCCAGGAGATCATTGACCTGGGATTGCGGCATCGCGGTCCGCATGACGAGTTGTTGCGGCCCTATAGCGCGGGCCAGAGCTTCCGGTTCGACATCCTCATGGATATTGGCGGGTTCCGCGACATGCACCGCCACCGGCGCTGCATCCAGATCGAACAGGATTTCACCACCGCGCACGGCTACGAGATGCCGCCGGAAATTGCAGCCGCAGGCGCGGCCACGCGCTACGCCGCCGCCATGGAACGAGCAGCCACTGCGGCAAAGAAACTGAGCGGCACAACCGATGATCCGCAGGCGATTGCGCCGGACGCGCAATACCTGATCCCCCTGGCATTCCGCACGCGCGCGCTTTTCAAGATGGACTTGGCCGAGGCGCTCTACATCGCCGAGCTGCGTACCACTCCGGCCGGCCACTATTCATACCGCAAGGTCGCGTACTGCATGTATGAAGAGGTGGCCAAGAAACATCCCGGCCTGGCCAGGTATTTTCGGGTGAAAGATATCACGGAGCCGGTCGATTTGTTGAAGCGATGAAAATCTTAAGGCTTTCCGGGTCCGCATAGGGTTATGACGATCAGGATTTTATTCAGGATATTCGTGTTCTTTTGCCTGTACGGGTGCACGATGGCCGGCGAGAACGTGCCACTTGCTCCCAGCCCAATTTTTGCGCGCGCCATTGAAGCAATCGACATTTGGTCAGCGGGACCATTTCACCTGCACGCCAACGTTACAGTGAACACGGGTGCAAAGGAGCTTTCCGGACAGTACGACTTGTACTGGGTGGATAAAAATCAGTGGCGAGATGACATCATAATGGATAAAGCTCATGCCCTCCGAATAGGAATCGGACGTGAAGTTTGGAGTAACCCAGTGAGCGGATCCACGGCAAAGGTGTTTCTGGAAATTCGGCAGCTTATGAATCTCCAAGGATATTTGAAGCAGAGATCGCAGCTCAGCGTCTTGGAGAGGACTTTCACAAAGATAAACGGAGTCTCGGCGGAATGCTTGAAATTAAAACCAAAAACAGGGCTGGGATTCCTGCAGAGCTGCTTTAGCGCGGAAACCAGCCTTCCGTTGGGGGGATTGGCGGCGTTGTATTACGTCGATTTTATGGATTTTCAAACGAAGAAATTTCCACGTTCTCTGGCATACACTGCGGAAAATGATTGGAAGATTAAGTTAACCGTGGAAAAACTGGTTTCGGCCAGCTTCCCTAACCCGACCATGTTTACTCCACCTGATCAAAAACATTTAAAAGCAGGTTGCTTGAACCAGATTCCTGCTACCCCGATCAGTGAGCACCCGAGGCTTAATGAATCCGAGGCGAAGGAGTCTTTGAAGCAATTCCGCCTGATCACATTCTGGATTGTCAGCACAATCGATACGCATGGCGTCTCCAGGGACCAGGAGGTAATTGGCCGATTACCTCCTTTTCCCTATGCTCCCCAAATTTTTGAACACCTGCGCTATGAGCCGGCCACCTGCGACGGCGTACCGGTTGAATCTCAGGTCGTAGCTACGGTCGAGCTTGGCGTTCCTAAGTAGGTCTCCATTTTTGCCGATAAGTTCTCTTCAGCGATGGATAGAAATGTTCATATTAATTTTTTCGACGATTGGTGATGTTTCGCTATTTGTTCGCCTTACTCAAACGCGCTATAATTCATCTGCGAATGGCGGTTGCCCGGTTTTAGCCGATTTCCGAACAAAAATGAGAAAGATTTCGGGCTGCGCATTTAACTCATATACTTCCCCATAGCTGGTTGTAACAACGGCACCGCAAACTATAGCTGCACACCACCCAAGCACTACACAGGAGAAATTCATGGCGGACGAGCGCACCGAACGAGTACGAGCAGTGGATATGGCGATGGCGCAGATCGATAAGCAGTTTGGGAAGGGCTCGATCATGCGGCTGGGCACCAAAGAGGTGCTGCCCATTGCGGTGATTTCCACCGGCTCGATCTCGTTTGACGCGGCGCTGGGTGTGGGCGGGTTTCCCCGCGGGCGCGTGGTTGAGATCTTTGGCCCGGAATCCTCAGGCAAAACCACCATCGCCCTGCAGGTCATCGCCGAAGCGCAGAAGGCCGGCGGCATGGCCGCGTTCATCGACGCCGAGCATGCCCTGGATCCGATCTACGCCAAGAAACTTGGGGTGGACGTCGATAACCTGCTGCTCTCCCAGCCCGATTACGGCGAGCAGGCGCTGGAAATCGCCGAAGCCCTGGTGCGCTCCGGCGCCATCGACGTGCTGGTGGTCGACTCGGTCGCTGCCCTGGTGCCCAAGGCTGAGCTGGAAGGCGAGATGGGCGACAGCCACATGGGCCTGCAGGCCCGCCTGATGTCGCAGGCCTTGCGCAAGCTTACCGCCATCGTGGCCAAGTCGCGCACCTGCCTGGTATTCATCAACCAGATCCGCGAAAAAATCGGGGTCATGTTCGGCAATCCCGAGACCACCACCGGCGGCCGCGCGCTGAAGTTTTATTCCTCGGTGCGCATCGACATCCGCCGCATCGCCGCAATCAAAGATGGCGACCAGGTGGTGGGCTCGCGCACCAAGGTGAAGGTGGTAAAAAACAAGACCGCGGCGCCCTTCCGCGAGGCCGAATTCGACATCCTTTACGGGCAGGGCATCTCCCGCGAAGGCGATTTGCTCGATGTAGCGGTGCTCAACAACCTGCTGGAAAAATCCGGCTCGTGGTTCAGCTATAAAGGCGAGCGCATCGGCCAGGGACGCGAAAACGCTCGTACCTTCCTCAAGGAAAACAAGGACATCACCGCGCAACTGGATGGCGAAGTGCGCAAGGTGCTGGGATTGGTCTCCGCGGCTGACAGCGCGCAGGTGACCGCCAAGCAGGAATCGGCGCCCGACACCCAGGTCAAACCCGCGTCGCGCCGATAGAGATAGACGACGGTGTAGTCCCGACGTAACCCTCGCGAACCTTCGCGAACATTGTATAAACATCGCAAGACTTCTAAACTCATTATCACCGGCTGAAGCGGGCCGCATGGATACCTGGACCGTATCCGGGTGCGGCCGTTGCCACACGCGACCGTGGCCGCTTTTCGGTGTAGCGCCTTAGCGCCGGCGCGGAGCTCATTTTTTTATGGCCCTGGGTTTTGGCTTCAACAAAGCGAAGGTGATGGCGGCGGCGGACAAGTTCGTCCAGCAGGGCAAGCTGCAAAACGCCATCAACGAATACGAGAAGGTCATCAAGGAAGACCCCACGGACCTCACCGTGCTGAACACCACCGGCGATTTATGGTGGCGGTTGGGCAAGGTTGACCAGGCGGTTATTTATTTCAAGCGCGTGGGCGATGCCTACGCCATGCAGGGCTTTCTGGTGAAAGCCATCGCCATGTACAAGAAGCTGGCGAAGCTCAACCCCACCTCCACCGAAAACACCCTCAAGCTCGCCGAGCTCTATGCGCAACAAGGCTTGAACAACGATGCCCGCGCTCAATATATGCAGGTGGCCGACAGCCTGCTGCGCAATCGCGACAACTCGGGAGCGGCGGAAATCTTCAAGACGATGTTGAAGCTTGATCCCACCAACGTCGCCACCCAGTCAAAGCTGGCTGACCTTTATATCAAGCTGGGCAAGAAAGACGACGCCAAGGCAATTTACTTTAACGCCGCGCAAACCCTGTACGAGCGCGAATTCAAAGAGGCGGCCATTGAAGCCCTGCGCAAGGGACTGCAGATTGACCCGCAACATCCCGACGGCCTGATTTTGCGCGGCAAGATCGCCGCCGACGCCGGCGACCCCGCGGGTGCGGTCGGCTACTACGAGAGCATTCCCGACCTTGATGCCAACATCTGGGGACTTCGCGCCTTGCTGGCCGCCAAGCTGCAAATGCTGAACTGGGTGGAAGCCGAACCGGTTGCCCTCAAGCTGCTGGAAGGCCATCACGACGTGGCCGGCCTCAGCACCCTGGTGGACAAGATGATCGAGGCCGGCGAAGCGGACGCGGCTCTGCGCGTCTATGACAACTACACCAGCGCGTTCCTGGCCGAAAATAAAGAGGCCTTCCGCAATAATCTCGAGCACGCCATCGGCAAGGTGAAATCCAACCCGCGCTCGCTGGAACGCCTGCGATCTCTGTTCGAGAAAATCGGCGACACTACCCAGAGCAATGAACTGACCGAACTGCTGGCGCATGCGTATGTGGAGCAGGGCCAGCTCGAACAGGCGCGCGATCTGTATAAGGAACTGTCGCAAAGCGAGCCGCAAAACCCCCTGCACTACCAGAACTACAAGCAGGTGCTGGGCAAACTGGGAGAGGATGTGAACGCGCGCACGCTCACCCCCGAAGAGGCCGAACAGGCATTCATGGCCGACGAAATGTCGACCGAAGCCGCGCCCGTCCAGGCCGCGCCGGTCGTCGATGCCAATGATCCGGTACACGCGGCGCTGACCGAATCCGAATTATTTTCTTCGTATAACCTGCCCGCCAAAGCCGTGGCCGCGCTCGAAGCCGTCCTGCCGTCTGACCCCGGCAACGTGCAATTGAATACCGAGCTGGCGGCGCTGTATTACCGGGTTGGCCGCTTCGCCGACGCTGCCCGCTGCTGCAACGCGCTGACTTATATCTACAACGAAAACGGCAACCCCCAGAAGGCGCAGCATTTCGAGGAGATGGCGCAGAAGTACGAGCGCCAGGCCGGCATCCAGTCGGACGCACAGGAGAAGGCCGACGCGCAGGCGCCAGCCGCGCAGCAGCCTCCCCGGGCCGCTGTGCCGCCGCCCCAGATGCCTCCCGCAGCCGCACCCGAGTTCGACATAGGCTCGGAATGGGACACCATGGTTTCTGTCGAAGCTCCGGCGCCGCCTCCATTGGCTCCGGTGGCGGCTCCGGCAGCGCCAGCGTCGAAACCGCCTGCGGGCCCGCCGCCGCCGATGACAGAAGAAGTGGCCGATGCGATGGATGAGGCCCGGTTTTACATCGCCCAATCGATGTGGGCGCAGGCGCTAACCGCCATCGACCAGTTGGACGCGCTCGTCCCCGGATCAGGCACCGTAGCCGAATTGCGCGCCCGGGCCAATGAAGGCTTGAAGAACATGCAGGCTGCGGCGGCGGAAAAGATGCCCACTCCGGAGGAAATGACCCCGGCGTCCGCTTCTCTGGGCTTCGAAGAATTTGGAGTGCAACCGGCGGTCGCGCCGCCCCGCCAGGATGCGGCGCCCAACGCGGTAGTGGGAAGCATTTACGAGAATGCCAAGCCGGTAACACCTTTACCGCCGGAATTTGACTTTCCCGCGGCTCCGCCAGCCGCCCGCGCGCCCGCCGCGGCCGCACCCGCAAACGCAGCACCGCCAGCCGCTGCCGCTTCCGCCGGAGGATTCGATTTCGGCCTGGAAGACGCGCTCGGCGAAGACTTCGATCTGAAGAGCAGCGACCTCAAGAGCAGCAAGGAGGCCATGGCGGCGCAAGTGGCTGCCACAGTTCCGCCGCAGCCGGTCCCGCCCGCACCTGCTGCTCCAGTTGCGATGCCTGCGCCGACGCCGAACGTAGCTCCCGTAGCGTCTGCACCCGCGCCGGCCAAAACCGAATCCAGCGCACTGGGCAGCATCTTCGACGACTTCAAGGAAGAGATGGAGGTTCAGGACCAGGGGAACGAAGACCCTGAAACCCATTACAGCCTGGGCATCGCGTTCAAGGAAATGGGATTGCTCGACGAAGCCATTGGCGAGCTGCAAACTGTGTGCCGCGCTATCGAAAATGGCACGCCCTTCGCGCAGGCAGTATCGGCCTACACCTGGCTGGCGCAGTGCCTGGTAGAAAAAGGCGCGGCCCAGGCCGCCATCCCGTGGTATGAAAAAGCCCTGCAGGTGGCTGGTATCGACCAGCAGACCAAGCTGGCGATCAGCTACGATCTGGCTTCGGCCAATGAAGCAGCCGGCGATGCCCCGGCGGCGAGGAAAATCTTTATGCAGGTTTACGGATCGAACATCGACTACCGCGACGTCGCCGAGCGTCTCAAATCGCTGAAGCCTTAGCGGGATGGCAGCCCGGTTCAATGCCGTCGCGGTCGCGCCGCGCGAGCAGGCAAGACAATTTGCGGAATTGCAGCGAGGCTTGCACAATCATCTCTTGTATCTTGAGGACCGGCAAAATCTCGGCGCTCCGAACCCACCCTTGGAAAATTACGAATCCCTGAACGATCAGCCAGATGCGCCCCGGCAACCCGCTGCCGGGCCCGGAGAAATTGCGCAGGCTCGGCTGCCAGCGCAGCGCGATTTCTGGCCGCAGCGTGTGTTTACAATGTTTTTTGTAGTGTTCTGCATCATTCTCGGAATGAGACTGATGGTTCTTCCCTGGTCGCCCGACTGGACGGCCAATCACCTGCTCGATTATTACCCTCCTCTGCGCAACTTACTGGGCCTCGATATGGTCCGCGGCGCGGTGTCGGGAGTGGGCCTGATCGATGTCTGGCTGGGGTTCAATACCGCAATCAACTACCGTGAAAATGGATAATCCCGAAAAGAACGCAGAGCTTGACGACTTGCCGCGGGAAGATACGATTTCCCCGCTGGCCTACGAAAACCGCGCATTTCTCAACAGCCGTGATGGCCGGGCGCTGCGCATTCTTGCGGAATATTCCGAGCCGCTCTCCCGTTTTCGGCGGGAGCGCATTCAGGACACGGTGGTGTTTTTTGGCTCGGCGCGCTTTCACAGCCTGGAGACCTCGCAAGGCGCGCTGCAACTTCTAGCCAAACCCGGCGGGGCCGAGCCCGCGCCTCCGGAAGAACAGGAAAAGCTGCGCCGCGCCCACGCCGCCGTCAACATGGCGCGCTATTACGAAGATGCGCGCAAACTGGCATCAATGCTCACCACATGGACCCTGACTCTGAAGACGCGGCGCCATCGTTTCGTGGTGACTTCAGGCGGCGGCCCGGGAATCATGGAAGCCGCCAACCGCGGCGCCCACGAAGCCGGCGGCAAGACCATCGGCTTGAACATTCGCTTGCCGTTCGAACAGAAGTCGAATCCGTACATCACTCCGGAGCTCAATTTCGACTTCCATTATTTTTTCATGCGCAAATACTGGTTCGCTTACCTGGCCAAGGCGCTAGTGGTTTTTCCCGGAGGCTTCGGCACCCTCGACGAGCTGATGGAAATCCTGACCCTGGCGCAAACCCACAAGCTGGCCAAGAAAATCCAGGTCATCATCTACGGCAAGGAATATTGGGAAAACATCATCAACTTCAAAGCGCTGGCCGATGCCGGAGCGATTTCTCCCAACGACTTGAAGTTATTTGCCATGGTGGATTCCCCGGAAGAGGGTTTTGCCATCCTGCAGGAATCGCTGATTCGCGATCACATGCAGCGTCCGCAGCCCCAGCCCGCAGAGCACGAAGCTGAACCCGACATAGCCAAGACCCTGGATTGAGGCATCGCCCAAGACGAAAGCTCACCGTGCAAGAGTCTGAATAGAACACCAATCCAAAGCAAAACTTTAACCTCTCCCAAAGTGTCATCTCGACCCGAGTCCGCAGGCTTTTGTGCGGCGTAGCGGAGAGACCTCGGGGTGGCTCTTGCAGTTGACTTCGTGCTCGCCTCACCGAAACCCTGTCCTCATCCCAATTGTCATCTCGACCGGAGTCCGCAGGCTTTTGTGCGGCGTAGTGGAGAGACCTCGGGGTGGCCTTTGATCTTGCAGTTCAGCTCAGGATTTGCAGAAACCTCACCCGGACCCGCATCTTCAGCAAGAGCTCCGCTTTGTTTAGCTCGCCGTCAAATTGAAACAGACGGATGCCGGCGATCCCCGCAGCTCCAGCATCGACACAGGCTGTTACCGTCTGCGGAGTAATCCCGCCCAGCGCAAGCACCGGAATAGCTGAACTCTTACACACAGCGGCAAGGGCTTCCAGTCCCTGTGGCAAGCCGCCTTCCTTCTCGAATACCGGACCGAAAACCACGAAGTCCGCCTCCGCCGAATTTGCCTGGATGACTTCTTCCATGTTGTGGCACGAGATCCCGATGTCAAAATTCTTGCGGCGCCGGACGCGTCCGGCCATCAATCGAACGTCAGCCGGAGAAATGTCATTGCTGTTCAAGTGCACCCCATCGAGATGTTCAGCCAGTGCAATGTCAGCGCGAGAGTTAACCAGAAGTTTGCAACCGGAGCTGCCTTGGCGACAAACTCGAAGGGCCTCGTGGGCGAATCTTTGCAATTCCGATCCGGTAAAATCTTTTTCCCGCAACTGGATCATGTCGACACCGGCGCGGGCGGCGGCGTGGATGTGCGCAAGAGTGCGCGCCGCCTGCTGGGCAGCAGTGCCGGTGAAGTGGTTGCGGCCGGTGATGTAGTAAAGCAGCACGTCGACTTTATAGTACTGGAGGCCGAAAGGTTGAAACTACCTGCAAGAACAAAGCCACCCCGAGGTCTCTCCACTACGCCGCACGAAAGCCTGCGGACTCCGATCGAGATGACAATTGGGATGGGGACAGGATTTTTGTGAGGCGAGCATGAAGATTAACTGCAACTCCAAGAATCGCCCCCAGGTCTCTCCACTATGCCGCACAAAAGCGTGCGGACTCCGGTCGAGATGACAATTAGCGAGGGGAAGGTTGCAGCGTGGGGCGCTGGATGGAGAAAAGTAATCTATCCTTCGGCCCTTTTTTTGATGGCGCGCAGCCACATGCGGCGAATCAGCGCGCTGCCGGGATAGATGGTGCGCCAGTAGGCGGAAAATCGCTTTAAGGAGCTGGCATCCGCGGCCCACACGCGGGTTTCGGTGGTGAGCCGGCACGATTCCGGGCCTTCTTCGTCGATCACGAAATCCATTCCGGCGATGGCGAAGCCGGGCTCATGCAACGTCCTGAAGTCCGGGGGAGGCAACGGGTTTTGCGGATCGAGCCCGATCGGCCAGTTGGCTGGTTGCAGGACGATGATGCCCAGCACAATTTCGCGCTCCGGCTGGTCCGCGAGCAGGCGAAACCCGGTGCGCGTGGCCACGTCGAGGATCGGATCTTTGGCGCCGGGGTTGAGGATGTCCTGCGGCCCGGGACGCCCGAAGCGCCGCAACCAAGTGAGGCTGCGGTAATAACGGATCTCGCTGCCTTTCACCTCCTTGATGGCGCGATACACCCGGGTCTTCGAAGCATTGATGTGCACCGAATGGATTTCGTAGAACTGGTAAACCGGGAAATATTTATCCAGCTCGGTTCGCGGCGCGGCGACACGCAATTCTTTGGCAGGAATCGACCAGCCAAAATTAATCAGAAGGAAGCCGGCGCCCACGATGAATCCCGCCTGCAACCGGGTGTCGATGCCCAGGAAGCGCATGGGAAACAGCATGTTAAGAATTCCGAGCACCAGGATCGAGGTGCCGAAGTAAACAAAGCAGACCGGAATCATATTTTCATCTTAGCTTACGGAAAATAGAAACGGCTCCGCCGCAATCCGGGCAAGAGTGCAGCAGAGCCAGGTTCCGCATGACTTCGGGAAAAGCTGCGGTGGTCAAGATTGAGAATTTTTATTACGCCGGGAGTTCCGAACTTCGGCCCATCGACGCCATAATCGCAAGGATTCGGATGGGGTATACCATCCCAGCAAATAAAAATGTTTGTCCGGAGGGAGTCCTTCGTTGAGACGATCTAACCAGCGGCTGAAGAACACAAAACGAAAGATTGATGAGAGCGGCAGCAACGCTGCCACCGCGATAATAATCCATTCATCAGAGGTCATGTCAGGCCTCACTCGATGTCAGTTCCAATAGTGTCATAATTCAGCTCAGCTGGGCGGCAACTAGACGAAATCAATGGATTTGAAATTCAGAGGAGACACTCTCGGCGCTGAGATGAAGCCCAAAAGGAAAAGGCCACTTTGGATTAACAAAGTGGCCTTTATTTACGCCGGCGATTACCTAATCTCCCACACACTTACGCGTGCAGTACCATCGGCCCAGCAGGGCTTAACTTCCGTGTTCGGGATGGGAACGGGTGTGACCCCTGCGGTAAGATCACCGACTTCGTATCGCGGCTGCCGGTTTGCCATCCCCGGTTCGGCAGGGTGCGCGCCTGGCTGGAGTTGCTGAGAGCGCAGGCGGCACGCGCGAAAACTTGGACAAAAAATTGAGAAAGAGCTGGGTTGGTGAGTGAGGAACGAAGCCTCACAACTGAATAGCGATTGGGAATCAACAAGGAATTGTTGATGCGTTGAGTAAATTTTATGGTCAAGCCGAACGGGCGATTAGTACTCGTAAGCTACAAGCGTTACCGCTCTTCCACTTCGAGCCTATCAAACACGTGGTCTTCATGTGCCCTTCATTACCCTTAAGGGTTGGGAGATCTCATCTTGGGGCGTGCTTCACGCTTATATGCATTCAGCGTTTATCACAACCGAACTTCGCTACCCAGCCGTGCCATTGGCATGACAGCTGGAACACAAGAGGTTCGTCCATCCCGGTCCTCTCGTACTAAG